>SKWB01000352.1 GCA_007129135.1 Halococcaceae archaeon
CCTCGTTCCCTCCGCACGCCATGGACGAGACCCTCGTAGACGACGAGACGCTCCCACTCGCCCGGAAGTCGCTGCTCCCTGGCGAGGGGTTCTTCTACCCCGACGAGTTCGACGAGGCCAGGGCCGAGGCCGAGGCCGCCGAACGGCTCGAGGAGGCCTCGGTCGCGGTCGTCGCCGACCCGGACGCCGACGGCCTCGGCTGTGTGGCACTGATCCGCGAGGCCCACGGCGAGGGGGCGTTGCTCCCCGCCGGCCCCCACGAGATCGAAGACGGCCTCGCCTACGCGGCCGAGTACGGCGAACCGGGGCTCGCGGTCTTCGTCTGTGACCTCTGTCCCGATCGGTTCGAGTACGTCGAGGAGGAGCTCCACGCCCTCGTCGCCCACGCCGAGACGGTCCGCTGGTTCGACCACCACCAGTGGGACGAGGAGGTGGCGGAACGAGTGCGGGAGGCCGGCGTCGACCTCGTCGTTGGCGACTCCGAGGCGGAGTGTACGACCGACGTGGCGCTCCGGTCGATCGAGTACGAGTTCCCCGAGCGCTTTTCGGATCTCGCGGCCGCGACCCGCGACCACGACCTCTGGATCCGCGAGGACCCGCGGAGCGACGACCTCGCGGACTTCGCCTACTGGTCCGAACCCGAGGAGTACGTCGAGGCGGTCGGTGCCTACGGGGCTGACTTACCGGACGACGTGCTCGCGTTCCTCGCCGAGCAGCGCATCGAGAAGGAGGCGCTGATCGAGCAGGCGGTCTCCCGGGCGGTCGTGCACGAGGTGGGTCCGTGGACGGTCGGCGTCACCTACGGCCGGTGTTCACAGAACGAGGTCGCGGAGGCGATGCGGGAGCAGGGCGCCGACGCCTCGGTGATCGTCAAACCCGCGGGGAGCGCCTCGATCCGGGGTTCGGAGGGGTTCGAGCGGTGTCACGAGGTCGCAGGGCAGGTCAACGGTGGGGGCCACCCCAGAGCGGCGGGCTGCAAACCGGACATCTACGACGACATGCTCGATTACGCCCACCACTGGACCACACAGGGCGCGGTCACCAAACGGGTGATCCTCGACGGCTTCCGGACGCTGGTCGAGGGAGAAGAGGAGAAGCGGGGGGAGGAGGAGGCAGCGGCGGACGAACCAGCAGCGTAGCAGGCTCACTCGCTCGCGCGTCGGATCGTCACCGGCACGCCGATCCTCGGGCGAAGGGTGACGCTCACGCTCAGGTCGTCGAGGGCGTCCTCTGGAACCTCGACGTCGAACTCGCGCACGAGACGCGCGAGCGCGAGCGTCGCCCCCGAGAGCGCGAACGAGCGGCCGACGCACTTGTGCGGCCCGCTCCCGAACGGCAGGTACGGCGGGTAGTCGTCCGGGTTCAGCCGCTCCCAGCGGTCGGGCTCGAACTCGCCGGGCCGGTCGAAGTAGCGCCCGTCGCGCTGGATCGACCAGGACGGAACGATCACGGCCGAGCCGTCCCTGACGGTGTACTCGCCGAGGGGAGCGTCCTCGGTCGCCCGGCGGAAGACCGCCCAGGCGGGGGGATAGAGCCGGAGCGCTTCGCGGTAGACCCGGTCGGTGTAGGGTAGCTGCGAGACGTGCTCGTGTCGTGGGGTCTCCCCGTCGAGGACCTCACGGGCCTCCTCCCGGACCCGCTCCCGGCACTCGGGGTTCCACGAGAGCAGCGCGAGCGTGTAGGTGAGGCTCAGCGCCGTCGTCTCGTGGCCCGCGATGAGGAAGGTGGCGACCTCGTCCCGGATCTGGTTCTCCCTGTAGTCGACCTCCGGATCGTCCTCGGCCGCGAGCAACAGCGCGAGCATGTCCCCTCGCTCCTCGGGGTCGCGTTCGAGCCGGTCGCGTCGCCGCTCGATGATCTCCTCGCTCAGGTCGAGGATGCCGCCCGCCGCCCGTTTGAACTCCCCCGAGGAGAGGTCGGGGAGCCACCCCGGCTTGAGCGTCGTCGCCGAGAACTCGAACTCGGTTCCCGCGGCCTGCATCCAGTCGTGGAACTCGCGCGGGCGGTCATCGCCGAGGCGCTCGCCCAGCAACACCTCGGCCGCCACCCGGATGGTGAGCGCGGTCATCTCCTTGTGGAGGTCCCGCTGCTCGCCGTCGGTCACGGGTGTCGCCCACTCCCCGGCGAGTTCGTCGGCGCGCTCGCCCACGGTGTTCGCGTACCGGACCACCCGCGGGCCGGTGAACGCCGAGCCCATGATCCGCCGCTGCTGGCGCCAGAGCTCGCCCTCGCTCTGGACGAGTCCGTTCTCCGCGATGCGGGTCGCCGACCCCTGTGCGGGGACCCGCTCGAACGCCTCGGGTCGCGAGAGCGCGTCGTGGGCGAGCGACGGGCTCGTGACGATCACGAGCGGCGGACGGCCGGGCAGCGGCACCTCCGTCAGGTCGGCGAACCTGGCCTGGATCGCCTCGAGGAACCGAAACGGGTCGCTCCCGAACCGGAGCGCGTTGAGAACACCTGGGTCTGGTGGCTGCGGGATCTCCCGTTGCATACCTGAGGTATGTCTACGGCTACTTCAGGCTGTCTCTCGGGCGAGCCCCCCCGGCCCGACCCTACTCGCCCGCGACCCACCGATCCGCGTAGGCCACCCCGCACGCACACCGCGCGTAGGCGTGGAGGACGCTCCCCTCGGCGTAGAGCCCACCCGCCTCCTCGTTCTCCTCCTCGGCGAACGCGAAGACGAACTCGGGGCCGGCGTCGCAGTCGGGACAGTCCCCGCCGGAGAGGTCGCGCTCGACCGCTCCCTCCCTCTCCATCGCCTCCCGGGCGAACGTGAAGGCGTCGAGGCCGGTCGCGGCGGTGAAGGCGTTCCGGCCGTTCTGCCCGCTCACGACGACGAGGACGCCCCCGTCGACCCGTTCCCCGTGGGCTGCGAGCTTCTCGACGCCCTCGACCGTCCCCTCGGAGAGAAAGAGCGCGACGTCGTCGGGGCGGTCGCCGGCGAGGAAGGCCGAAACCCGATCGGATCGACCGTCGTCGCCGCTCATCCGTCGAGGTCCCGTGCGATGTCGGCGAGACTCGACTTCGGGGCCTCGACCGCCTCGTAGACGACCGTCTCGCCCGGCTCCCTGAGTCCGTAGGCGAAGTCGGGTTCGATCACGTCGAGCAGCACGGAGGAGCCGAACGAGCGGTCGCTCGCGTCGAACCACTCCTGTAACCTGTTCTCCCCGTCACCCGACCGGGCCATCGCGGGTGAGTCGTACGCGCCGGTGATCCGTGGGCTCTCGTCGGCGAAGCCGCCGCCGATCCGGGCGTAGTACGTCGCCTCGTCCAGAACGAGCCGGACCACCTCGTCCTCGGGCACGGCGTCGGCCTCCTCGGCCGGGACGTCGATCCGCGGCCGCGAGGCTCCGTGGCGGGCGACGGTCGCCCTGATCGTCCGGATCGAGGGGTGGTCGCTCTGGACGCGTTCGCCCATCTCGGATCAGTCGTCCTCGGCGTCGTCGCCCGCGAGGTGGTCCGCGACGGAGCCCTCGCCCCACTCGGTGACCTTCACGTTGATCTGGGCGACCTCGTCGGAGAGCTCCCGCCCACGGACGGTCACGCGCTTTCGCTCGCCGCCGCGCGAGGGTTTGTAGCCGGTGCCGCCGGTGAGCAGCACCTCCTTCAGGTTCGGTCCGGAGACGTCGCTTCGGAGCGGTCGGCCCGCGTTGTCCGACCCACCGGTGATCTGGAGGGCGTAGCCGGGGAGTCCGACCGCGCTCCCGTCGACCTCTTCGCCGATCGAGACGCCGAGAAACCGGTTCGCGTCCTGTCCGTCGACCTCCATCTGGTACGACTGGCCGTCCTCCGGATCGGAGACGACGACCGTGAAATCTGCCATACGGACCGAGAGTGTGTCGTGCGTCAAAAGCACGTCGTTCTCCCGCGCGTGGGGCCCGTGGGCCCAAATCGGCCGATGAGAGGCTGACGCTCTGACCTGCGACCGCCCATCGAGCGACCCGTTCGTCGGTCCGTCGCTCCCGACGGAGGCTGGCCGGGCGCGACCCCCGGGCTCCGGGGGCCCTTCCGACGTGTGGCGCCCATCGATGAGTGCGTCGACAGCTCTCGGAACCCCTCGGCCTCCACGACTCGGGAGAGCCCGACCGAGCGACCGTCCGAACGGACCTGTTCGTCCGGCAGGATTACTAGGCGAATAAGTAATATCGGAGGCGGCTCCATACCGTGTCATGGCGGGACACGGGTGGGGACGGACGCGGCGTCGGTTCCTCCGGTCGGTCGGGATCGGGTCGGCGGGGATCGCACTCTCGGCGAACGGACGGCGGGCGTCGGCGGCGGAGGGGTCGGCCGGGCTGTTGGTCCTCGTCTACGACGACAGCCCGGCGGAAGACTACTCGAAGGCGTTTCAGGTACACCGGGAGTACGACGTTCCGGGCTGTATCGCGGCCTGTTCCGGACTGATGGAGGGTGGCTCGAGCGAGTGGCTCTCTCCCGGCCAGCTCCAGGAGATGCACGCAGAGGGCTGGGAGGCGATGAGCCACACCGCCGAGCACAGACTCCTCGGGGAGGTCCCGCTCGAGTCGAGCGTGGACGCGGGCGAGACACGGATCCCGGTCAGGAGCGACCTGCAGGGGCGCTTTCCGGGCGACCCGCTGGTCTTCATCGACGGCGACCACGAGGTGGAGGCGACCGTCGCCGGCCGCGAACGCGAGGACGACGACGAGCGGTACCTCCTCCTCGAGACGGGGCTCTCGGACTCGCTCTCGTCCGACGCGGTCGTCCGCTACACCGACGAGTTCACCGAGGGCGTCCTCGTCGACTCCCAGGCGATGCTCGAGGACTGGCTCTCGGAGGCGGGCGGCGTCGTCAACGGCTACGTCCACACCTACGACTGGGTCGAGGGGGTGCGTAACATCGTTCCCAGCTACTACGACACGATCCCGAACGCGAGACCCGCCCGGGGGGCGTTCAACCCCGAACTCGACCCGGACCCGCTCTCGCTGACCCGGGCGTACATGGAGACCGACTCGATGGACGACGACCGGGTGCTCGAGGTGCTCGATACGGTCGCGAACGAGCCGGACTTCGGCATCCTCGCCGGACACTCGAACCACGACACGCTCCCGGAGGAACGGATCCGGTTCGTCATCGAGGAGGCGCTCGATCGGGGGCTCGAGGTCGTCACGCTCCAGGAGGCGCTGCACCGCCTGGGCGTGCTCGAAGCCCGTGACGAGCGCATCAGGGAGGGCATCGACGTCGAGTTCGGCGCGGAGGAGGCGACGCCGACGCCCGAGGAGGCTGACGACGGGGAGGAGCCGACCGAGGACGACGGGAGCGACGTGAACGACGAGGACGAGGCCGACGACGGCACGCCCGATGGCGGTGGGGAGAACGGGGAGGAGTCCCCGAGTCTCTGGCAGCGGATCGTCGAGTTCATCCGGTCGTTGTTCGGCGGCTGATCGCCGGATCCGTGACGTGGTGCTTTTCCCGTCGCGCGGAGTAGGGCGGGTATGGACTCGCCCGGGCTGCTCGCGCTGATCCAACTCGCCTCGGGGCTGGTGTTCGCCATCCCGCTGGCGATCATCGGCGTCGAGTTCCTCGGCGGGGGACAGCCGCTTCTCGGACTCGGGTTCCTCTCGCTCGCGGCCGTGATGCTCGTCCTCCCCGAGTACCTCACCCGCAAGGTCGGCGGGCCGCGCGACTGGATCCGACGGCGGCTTCCGGGCCGCTCCCGCGAGGAGTAGCCGGTACGACCGTCGATGCGTCGACGGCCACCACGTCTCCAGCGTGGGCGACCCCCGGATCCGATCGGATCGCTTCGACGCCACGGCCGTTTCCGCGACGTCGACCTCTCTCCCTGTGTCCCCCCGGTCGGCACCGTACCCGGTTCACTCGGGGCGCGGAACGAGCGACCGGTGGTACTCCCCGAGGACCTCGTAGCCCCCCTCGGTGACGAGCACGAGGTCCTCGATCCGCACGCCGCCGCGCTCCCGGTCGTAGACACCGGGTTCGATCGTGAGGACCATCCCCGCTTCGAGCGCCTCCGGCGAGCGCATCGACGGTGCCTCGTGGAGGCTCACGCCCACGCCGTGACCGATCCCGTGGGTGAACCCCGGCTCGCCGGTCGGCGAGAAGCCGTACGCGCCGATCTCCGCGGCGGCCTCGCGATGGACCTCGTTCGCGGCCGTTCCCGCCCCACTGGAGAGGGCGTCGAAGGCGGCGTCCTGTGCGCGTTCGACCGCGACGTGCGCCCGGCGCTCCCAGCCACCCTCACTCTCGACGACGAACGTGCGCGAGCAGTCGCCGTAGTAGCCGTCCGGACCCCGCGGCGAGAGGTCGAGAAGGACCGTCTCGCCCGGTTCGATCACCGCGTCGCCGGTGAAGTGGAGGTCGGCACACGAGGGGCCCGCCCCGATCACGGTGTTGCCCGCGTCGGTCAGGCCCTCGCTCGCGAAGGCGGCGTTCACCTCCCGACGGAGCCGTTCGGTCGTGAGCCGTTCGCCCGCCCACAGGACGCTCTCGCCGCTCACGGTCGCCTCCGCCAGCACCGCCTCGGCCCGCCGCATCCCCTCCATCGTCGCCCCCTGTACCCACCGCAGCCGGTCGATCTCGGCCTCGCTCTTCACGGCGCGAGTCTCGCTCACGACCGTCGTCGAGAGGAGTTCGTGACCGGCGCGCTCGAGACGGACCGCCGACTCGTGGGGGAGGTGCGGCGGGACGAGAACGAGGGACTCCGAACCGAGCAGTAAAGCGGCGCGCTCGGCCGCGGGTTTCCGTGGCCCGTCACCCGCCGGAACGACCGTTCCCGGGAACTCCCGTTCGGCCTGCTCCGCGAACAGCGACGGGGCGGTGAGCAGCGCCTCGTCCTCGCGGTAGACGAACGCGTACTGTCGATCGGGTCCCGAAAACCGCGTCAGGTACCGGAGGTCGTCGTCGAAGCGGTCGCCGACGTGGACGAACGCGTCGGCGTCGCGGGCGGCGAGTGCCGCCGCGATCGGCTCGTAGTCGGTGTCGAGACCGCCGTTCATCTAATCGGCTTTGGGGGCCTCGGCCTCGCCGGTGAGCTCGGCGATGAGTTCGGTCGGCTCCTCCCCGGTCGGCGCGTTCCGGAGCAGGACGTCGATCGGGAGCGTCGGGGCGCCGTCGACGAGGTTCTGGAGCAGGACCAGACGTTCGCGCGCCCGGCTCATGCCGACGTAGAACACCCGGCGCTCGTTGTCGGTGAGCACGGGTACGGGGTTGGTCGTTCTGGTGAACTCTCCCTCGACCTCGATCCCCTGCTGCTCGACCGTCGCGGCCATCTGTTCGACGACTTTCTCGGTTAAGTCGGTCGCGACGAAGACGTGGTCGGCCTCGCGCCCCTTCGCGGAGTGGATCGTCCCGATCCGAACGCGGTTCGGGTCCATCCCGGCGTGCGAGCCCCGGAAGTACGCCTCCATGCTCTTTCGCTGGAAGCTCGTGATCTTCCGGGACATGTCCGCCGCCGAGGCAGGGTCGGGCAGGAAGGGAACGTGACTCTTGATCTCCTCGGGCGTGACCTCGATCTCGGTGAGGTCCTCCGCGCCTTCGGCCTCCTTCCGATCGTCGATCAGGGTGAACAGGTCGTCACGGTCGTTCGTCCCGAACGCGCTGTCGGCGAACATATCCGCGAGCCGTCGTGCCTCGAGGCCGTTCACCGCCTCGCCCTCGTCCAGCTTCTCGACGCCGCTGACGTACGCCGAGAGGCGGTCGGTCCACATCCGCTGGTCGGTGAGGATCTTGAAGGGCATCCCCTCGCCGATGAACTCGTCGATGAAGCCGAACATCTGGTAGCGCGCCCGGAACAGCACCATCACCGTCTCGTCGGGCGTGGAGTTGATCGTCCCCCGCACGTTGCGAACCAGGTCGAGCATCGAGGGGTTCTCCACCGCTTCGACGACCCCACCCTCCTTTCGCGGTTTGAGGTTCTTCTCCTGGCGGACCTCGATGTGTCTGACCTCGGTCTGGACCACGTCGAGCACCCGCGAGGGGAGTCGGTAGGAGGTGTCGAGGATGACGTCCTCGCCCTCCTCCTCGAGCAGCAGCGAGGGATCGGCGCCCTGCCAGGCGTAGACGACCTGGTCGTCGTCGCCGGCGATCAGCACCCGCTTCATGTGTGGTTTCCACTCGTCGTAGACGGCGTACTGGAGCGTCGTGATGTCCTGGAACTCGTCGATCACGAGGTAGTCGACGTTCGGGACGAGCGAGCGCTGCTTTACCCGCTCTAGCATGTCCGCGAAGCCGACGAGCCCCTCGTTGCCCTTGTGCGCCCGCCAGCCGCGGATCGCCTCCGGGATGTCGAGTCGGTCGTCGGTGGAGGGCCACGTCGGGGTGTACTTGTTCCCCTCCAGCGAGTTCGGGTCGAGCTCGGGCGGGAGCCGCACCGTCTCGATGTCCCACTGGAACGGGACGTCGTACCAGTCGGCGACCTCCCTGCTGGTGCGCTGGAGCCACTGACTCGTCGCGATCACCTTGTTGCCGAGCGCGGTCGAGCGGGCCGTCCGGCGGTGTGCGCCCTCGTACTCGTCCTGGTACTCCAGCCCGTAGCTCTCGCAGAACGCCTTCTTGTCCTTCTCGCCGACGACGTCGCCACGCGAGAGGTCGAGCAGCTCGTACGCCTTCGCGTGCATCGTACAGACGTTGCCCTGGAGCGAGCGGGGCGAGACGCCGAGTCGGTCGGCGAGGCGCTCTCTGATCTCCGCGGCGGCCGCCCTGGTGTAGGAGACGACGAGGATGTCGTTGACCGCGACGCCCTCCTCTAGGATCTCGTCTACGCGGTCGAGGAGCGCCGTCGTCTTCCCGGTGCCCGGGCCGCCGAACAGCCGGGTGACGTGTGAATCAGCCATTGCACCCGCCCACGCCCGCCTGGATGATAAGCCCCGCGGGTTTCGGTCGTGCGTACACCTCCTCGAGAGATGACAGGTCCCTCCACGAAGATCCCTCTCGGCGGTCGGGGTCGAAGGACGTTCGGTGCCGCCGATCCGTTACCGGGGGTGCCAGCCGCAGACGCCGCACTCGGTCGCGGATCGATCGTGAAGCCCACCACACTCCGGACACTGCTTCTTGTTGTACTCTGTTACCCAGCCCGCCGGACCGGTCTCGTGTCCACGCTGCGTGAGGAACTGGTCGAACAGGTCGTCGTGCTGTGCGGAGGCCATACCCGTAGTGGTATGACACACCATCACATAAGTCCACCGGCCGTGACAACCGGTGACGCGGACGCCGCTCGAGTCGCGAGATCCTCGCGGCCGGGATCCGTCGTCCTCAGTCGCTCGTGATCGTCCGCGGGCTGTCCGTGCTCGCGACGGTCGACTCGACGGTCCCCTCGTGGACCAGTTCCTCGATCACGGCCCTGTGTGCGCGCCGGAGGCGCTCGGAGAGCGACTGGTGGCTGATGCCGAGCTCCTCGGAGAGCTCGCTCAGCGTGACCGCACGCGGGACGTCGTAGTAGCCGTTCTCGTAGGCCGCAGAGAGCGTCACCCGCTGACCGTCGGTGAGCGCGTGTGGCTCCTCGGCGTCGATCGAGACGTCCTTGATCATCTCGATCGAGAGGTCGATCCCCGCGGCCTCACACCGGGTCACTGCCGCCGAGAGCGCCGACCGCTCCTCGAAGAGCAGCCTGACACACCAGCTGTGGTCCCGCGTGTAGGCGTCGAGGACGATCCCCGCCTCGTCCAGCAGGTGGTCGATCGCCTCGACACCCTCCTCCCAGTTCATCCGGTAGAGCCGACGGCCCGTGCCCTCGCTCAGCCGGTCGTAGCTCACGATCGTCCCGTCGCTCTCGAGTGCGGCCTCGACCGCGTCGAGGTCGTCCGAGAACGCCCAGATCAGCGGGATCGGCGCGTCGCTCCCGCTCGCGACGACCGTCTCCAGTTCGAACCTGACGTCCCTGACCGACCGCAGCGTCTCGTCGAGCACCGCGGCGCTCGCCGGAACGGACGCGACCGCTATCGTACTCTCCGATACACCGTGCTCACCGCTCTCCTGTCCGCGCATACACCCCATGACGAGTGAAATTACACCAGCCCGACGGATAACCGTTCTGCACGCTAACTCGATTCCTCCCCGCCGAGCGTCTCACAGCCCGTAGAGCGCGCCGAACTTCTCCTCGGCGTACGAGAGGAACGCCTCCGCCCCGAACCCCTCGCCCGTCGCGACCTCCACGAGGTCGGGGGTGGTGTACCGACAGCCGTGACGGTGGACCCGTTCGGTGAGCCAGTCGTGGATCGGGGCGAACTCCCCCTCCCGGACCAACGGGTCCACCGAGAGCTCCTCGCGCATCGTCCGGTCGATCCCCGCGGCGACCAGGCTCCCGATCGTGTAGCCGTGGAAGGCGGCGAACCGCGAGGACCAGTGGATGTCCTGGAGACAGCCTTCCGTATCGGTCTCCGGTCGGACCCCCAGGTACTCCTCCATCCGGTCGTTCCAGAGGTCCGGGATCTCCCTCACGTCGATATCGCCCTCGACGAACGCCCGGCCGATCTCACACCGCAGGAGGACGTGGAGGTGGTAGGTGAGCTCGTCCGCCTCCACCCGGATGAGGTTATCCGGATCGACCCGGTTGACGGCTGCGTGGGCCGTCTCCACGTCCAGCCCCTCGTGTCGCGGGAACCGCTCCTCGAACGTCGGGAGAAAGAGCTCCCAGAACGGCCGCGTCCGGCCGACGTGGTTCTCCCAGAACCGCGACTGTGACTCGTGGACGCCGCTCGAGCGTGGCTCGCCCAGCGGGGTCGCGTAGGCGTCTCGACGGAGCCCGAGCTGGTAGGTGGCGTGGCCGAACTCGTGGATCGTCGCCGTGAGCGCGTCGATCGGGTCGCCCTCGCGGAACCGGGTGGTGATCCGGCCGTCGAACTGATTTCCTGCCATGAACGGGTGCGGCGCGGTGTCGAGCCTGCCACGAGACCAGTCGTAGCCGAGGAGGTCGAGCGCGTCGCGGCTGAGCGCCATCTGCGTCCCCTCGTCGTAGCTCCCATCCCAGGGGGAGCACAGGTCCTCGCTCTCGCGGATCGCCTCGATCATCGGGACGAGTCCCTCCCTGAGCCGGTCGAATACGCCTTCTACCTCCGCGAGTGGGAGATACGGCTGGGCGTCCTCGTACATGACCTCGAACGGGCTCTTCCCGGGATCGATCCGTTCGGCGCGCTCGACCTGCAGCTCGCGCAGCCGCTCTAGCGTCGGCGCGAAGGCGTCGAAGGCGTCGTCGCACTTCGCCTCCCGCCAGACCTGGGTCGCCTCGGCGCGCGTCCGTGCGAGTTCCTCGACGAGGTCTCCGGGGA
Organism: Halococcaceae archaeon; assembly: GCA_007129135.1. Lineage (GTDB taxonomy): Archaea > Halobacteriota > Halobacteria > Halobacteriales > Halalkalicoccaceae > Natronorarus. The sequence continues at coordinate 11,235 of SKWB01000352.1, forward strand.
CGCTCGCCGCCCGGTCGTGCTGGCGGCGGACCTCGCGGACGACCGCCCGCTCCTCGTCGCCGAGGCGCTCGTTCTCGGCGCCGTCTATCGCCCGCGAGAGCCCGTCGCTCGTCAGCGCCTCGTGGCGAACGGTCGAGAGCGTCGAGAGCTGTGCCGCGCGGGCGGGCGTGCCGCCGTCGGGCATCATCACCTGCTGGTCCCAGCCGAGCACGCCGGCGGCGTTTCCCAGG
>SKWB01000060.1 GCA_007129135.1 Halococcaceae archaeon
GGTTCGAGGAACGACGAGTCCCTCCGATGATTCCCACGGGACGGACCGCTTTTCACCTGTATCGGTCGGACCGGTACTCGGGTTTCGAATCTGAGGGGAACCCAGGTAGGATGCTCAGTACGAGGCGGTCGATCGACTCATTCGAAACCCGTCAGGACGGTTGCGTGCCCGTCTCATCCGCTCCGATGCACTCAGTTCCCGGCGAGCGACGTTCGATCCGACGTCCCGCGAACGAGCGGGCAGGTCCGACCGGTCAGTTCGAGACCCCGTTACCGTCGTCGTCCTCGACACGTGGCGTTATCACGCCGAGGGCGACCGTCAGACCGGCGAGAACGGCGAGCAGCCAGAACGCCTCGTCGAAGAACCCCCGATCGGCCGCGGCGCCGACGAAGAACGGGCTGGCCGCACCGATCGTGAACGAGATCGTACGAAGGATCCCGAATCCGGTCCCCTGAACCTCGGCGGGGAGCGCCAGGATCAGGTGTGACTGCGTGACGGTGGCGAACCCGAGCATCGTGCTCAGGAGGACCGTGACGCCCACGAGCGGCCAGAACCCCTCGAGCAACGGCAGGAGAACGAGCCCGACCCCGGAGATACCCATCACGAACAGGAGTGACCGTCTGATCCCGATTCGATCGTAGGCCGCCCCGGAGAGGGGTTGGACGAGGATTCCCAGCGCGAAGAACAGACCGAACAGCACGCCGGCGAGCGTCCCGGACAGCGATTTCACCTCGATCAGGTAGGTCGGATAGAAGCCCGTGAACGCCTGCCAGATAGAGACCCCGAGCAGCAACAGCCCCGTCCCGTAGACGACCGGTGGGCGACGCAGCCCCGAGAGGACGTCCCTCGCCGTCTCGAGCGACGACGTTCCGTCCGCCGGGCGATCGGGCTGCGTCGAGGGAACGACCAGCCAGAGCCCGATCGCCGCGACGGCGAACAGCGGGATGACGAACCCGAAGCCGTACTGCCAGGCGGCGACGGCGACGATCGCTCCGGCAATCGGGGGGAGAAGCGACTGTCCGGCGTCGGCGGCCGCGGACGTGACGCCGTTTGCGGCCCCGACCTGGTCCGGGTAGAGGTCGACGAGGATGGTGTAGCGAGCGACCGCGTAGAGGGCGACGCCCAGGCCGAAGAGCGCCGTCACGAGAAAGAGGACCGGCGTCGACCGTGCGGTCACGATCAACACGAGCGTCACCACGGAGATGGCGGTGCTCAGGACCAGAATCGACCGCTCACCGAATCGGTCGGCGAGGACACCACCGGGAAACTGCCCGAGGCCGTAGGCGACGAACAGCACGGTCAGCAAGAGCCCTGCGGTCGTGAGGTCGAGGTCGTAGGCGGTCCGGAGGTGTGGAAGCACGACCGGATAGATCATCCTGGTACCGATCGAGAGGAACCATCCGGCGGCGATGGCCGTGAGTATCGGTCCGCGCCCGTCGCTCCAGAGGCTCCGTGCGAGTTCGAGAACCGAGAAGATGGGCACGAGTGGTGTCTCTCGGCCGAGGTTGACCGCTCGGCGCTATGAGGGTTCCGAACCCGATGCGCTCTCGACGGGAGAGCCGCAGTCTCCGATCCACCTCACGACTTCCAAAACGCCTTCGTGAAGAGTACGAGCACCGGGATCACCTCGATACGTCCGATCCACATGAGGAAGATCATCACGACTTTCGTCCCCGTTGGGAAGACTTCGTAGGTGCCGAACGGACCTGCCACACCGAACGCGGGGCCGATGTTGAGGAAGGTCGCCGCGGCGGCGCCCATCGCCTCGAACTCGTCGAGGCCGAGGCCGACCCGTGCGGCGTCCGAGACGACGAAAATCGTCGCCAGGAAGAAGATCACGACGTTGATCAGCGTGAAGGCGTAGATGTCGCGGATCGTCTCCTCGTCGACGACGCCCCCGGTCAGTCTCACCGGTCGGATCGCCTCGGGGTGGATCGCGGTGAAGAGGTCGCGTCGAAAGCCCTTCAACACGACGAGCCACCGGAGCGCCTTGATCGAACAGGTGGTGCTGCCGGCCATCCCGCCGAGGAACATACAGAGAAAGAGCATGTGTTTCGCGCCCTCGGTCCAGGTGTCGAAGTCGAAGTTGGCGTAGCCCGTCGTCGTGACGATCGAGACGACGTTGAAGACCGAGTGTCTGATCGTGGGTTCTATGCCCTCGGTGTACTCGGCGTCCGTGACGAGCAACAGCGCCGTCACCGCGCTGAAAAAGCCGAGCGTCCCGAGGTAAAAACGAAACTCCTCGCTCTCGAACAGCCGTCGCCAGCTTCCTTTGAGAGCGAAGTAGATCAGCACGAAGTTCGTCGCGCCGACGATCATGAACAGGACGGTGACCCACTGGACCGCCGGCGAGAACGCCGCCAGGCTCTCGGGTTCGGGTGAGAACCCGGCGGTCGCGACGGTCGTAAACGGGTGGGCCACGGCGTTGTAGAGGCCCATGTTCGGCGCCAGTCCGAGGAGATGTAACGAGTAGAGCGCGACCATGTTCGCGAGCGTGAGCCCGAGGTAGAGTCCGCCGAGAATGCGCGCGGTCTGCGAGATGCGCGGTTTCAACCGGTTGACGTCCCGAGTCTGGGTCTCGCTCTCCATCAGCTGCGCCCCACCGACGCCCAGCTCCGAGAGGATCATCGTCGCGAAGATGAGGATTCCGAGCCCGCCGAGCCACTGGAGGACCTGTCGCCACATGAGGATCGAGCGCGAGTGGTCCTCGAAGTCGAGCAGCACCGTCGCGCCGGTCGTGGTCACGCCGCTCATCGCCTCGAACAGCGCGTTCACCGGGTGAGCGATCGACCCCTCGCCCGCGACGAGAAACGGGAGCGAGCCGACGAGCGGTACCGAGAACCAGGTGATCGCCACCATGAGAAACGCCTCGCGGGGGCCGAAGCCGTCGCGCCTGTCCGTGGCTGATCCGAGCGCGAGGCCGACGACGAGACAGACGCCGATCGCGGCGAGAAACGGCACCGGGCTCTCCGCGTAGTAGAGTGCAACGAGCAGCGGGAACGAGAGCGGAACCGTCAGCCACTTCAGGACCGTCCCGGTGA
>SKWB01000128.1 GCA_007129135.1 Halococcaceae archaeon
AGGTCCATCACCGCGGTCTTCCAGGTCATCCACATCGCGAGCCCGATACACTCGTCCTCGGTGACGTCCGGGTGGTAGCGGATCCCACCCTTGTACGGCCCACGGACGCTGTCGTGCTGGGCCCGATAGCCGGTGAGCACCTCGACGCGGCCGTCGTCGCGGCGCAGCGGGAGCGAGACGCGCTGGACGCGCGTCGGGTGCTCGAGCCGGGTGTGGATGTCCTCGTCGAGGTCGATGATCTCGGCCACCCGGGAGAGCTGTCGACGGGCGGTCTCGAGCGCCGACTCCGATTCACCGCTCGGCACCGTCTCGGTCTCGACGGGAGTGGACGTAGAGGCCATGGTCACTCGATCGGCATCGTGCGGTTTCTGAGGACCGATCCACACCGGGGGCAGTCTCCGGGGTGTCCCCGTGCGAGGAGTAGCTCTCCACAGTCGAGACACTCGTACTCGGCCCGTAGGGTCGGATCGTAGCCGCAGTCCCACGTTCGAGTCGCGCTCCGATCGACGCCGCTTCGCTCCGTTGCCATGGCCCGCAATATTTGCTCGACGGACAAAGCGAGAGAGGGTTACTATTCAACGGCTTTCGAGAAGTATGGTTTACTATTCAACCACCGAGGTCGACTCGCCGACGGTCGCCTCGAACAGCACGCGCTGGGCCACTCGGACGTGTTTGTAGAAGGCCTGGGGTGAGATGTCGAGCGACGCCGCCACCTCCTGTCCGTCACTCCGCCGCGGGGAGTCGAAGTAGCCGGCGTGGTAGGCGGTCCGAACGACCTCGAACTGTCGGTCGGTGAGCCGTTCGGCGAGCCACGGCTGCCGGTCCCGTTCCGACCGTCGTCGATCGCGCTGGGCGAGGAGCGTCACCGTCGGCTGCCTGTCGGTGACGACCGAATCGATGGTGTGGGGCGCGACCGACGGGGGGACCGAAACCAGGAGGTCCGCCCCGTCGGGGCCGACGCTGAGCCTCCTGACGACCGCCCCGTGATCGGCGAGCGCACCCACGAGCAGCGGACCCGAGAGCCGGAGCTGGACGACGCCGCCCGTGGCGTCCTCGGCGATCACCCGCGCGTCGGTGACCGTCGAGCCGTCCGCGGCCTCGACGACGGCCTCCGGTGAGGCTCCCTCGACGGTGACGAACGCGAGGCGTCCGTCGCCCTGCCGGATCGCCCCGTCGAGCGTGAGCGTCGCGTTCGCCCTCCTCGCGAGCCCCGCGAGCGGCCCGGTCGGATCGTCGATCGCGTACTCGAGGTCCGTCACCGTCTCCCCGACGAGCGCCTCCTTCCGGGCGACGGCGCCGATCGCGGAGGCGACCGTCTCGCCGAGTTCCGCGAGTACGGTCACGGTGACCTCGTCGAACGCGGTCGGGCGCTCGCCGTAGACGGCCAGGACGCCGTGGAGCACCTCCTCCGCGACGAGCGGCACGCTCACGACCGACTGGAAGCCGGATCGCAGCGCGGCCTTCCGCCAGGGTGCAGCACGGGGGTCCTCCGCGACGTTTCCGACGACCACCGGTTCGCCCGTCCTCGCCGCCAGCGACGCGGGCTCGTCGGCGTCGTCGGCCTCGACCACCACCCGATCGAGGTAGCCCCGGTCCGTGCCGGCCCACCGTCTCGGCCGGACCGTCCCGCCGCTCGAGCGCCCCTCCCCGATCCACGCGAAGGTGAACCGGTCGGCGCCGACGAGGCGTTCGCAGACCGCCTGTTCGATCCCCTCGCGCGTCTCCGCGCGAACCAGCGCGCGATCGACCTCCCTGATGAGGTCGCTGATCCGGTTCGCCCGCTCCAGGTCGCGGTTCTGCTCGCGCAGCCGCCGGTCGCGCTCTCTCAGCGCCGCCTCGCGGTCGACCCGATCGAAGGCGGCTTCGGCCGTCGCGGCGAGCAGTTCGGCGATCTCGACCAGCAGGTCGTCGGTCCCCTCGGAGGCGACGACCAGGACGCCGTGATCGGCGATCGGGACGCACAGACACCGACCCTCGCTCGCTTCGCCGCCGAGAGGTGTCTCGGCGGCCGCACCGTCGAGGAACACCCCGCCGATCCCCTCACCACCGGGTTCGACGGGGTGGAGCGGCCCGTGTCGTCGCTCGATCGCGCTCGTCGTGGCCGACGGACGGAGCAGGTTCGTCCCGGCGTCGTACCGGTAGAGCGCGACCGCGTCGCGCGCGAGGACGTCCGTCGCGTCGTCGACGACGAGCGAGGCGATCTCGGCGTCGGTCTCCGCGTAGAGCAGCGCCCGGGCGGTGTGGTGGAGCGCCGAGAGCGCCCGCTCGCGCTGTTTCCGCGCCGTGACGTCTCGGCAGCTGTAGAGCGTCGTCCCACCCTGGATCGAGACCTCCTTCACGTTGACCAGGAGCGTGTGCTCCTCGCCGGCCTTGTCCGTCGTCGTACACTCGACGTTCGTGAGCACCCCCCGCTCGGTGAGCTCCTCGGGGTCGTAGAGCTCCTCGCCGAGCAGTTCGTCGATCGTCCCCATCGCCTCGATCTCGGCGACGGTGTAGCCGAAGATGAAGTGAACGTTCGGGCAGATGTACTCGAAGCGGCCCTCGCCGTCGGTGAGTAAGACGGTGTCGGTCATGTTGTTGAGCGTCACCCGGTGGAGCTCCTCCGAACGCCGGAGGCGCTCGGCGAGCCTGGCGCGCTCGCTCACGTCGACCGCGGTCACGAGCAGCCGGTCCCCGCAGAACGAGCGGGCTGTCACCTCCACGGTTCCCCGTCTACCCGGCTCGACGACGGCCGACGTCTCCACCGTGGCCTCCCCCTCCTCGCGGGCCCGCTCGACGACCGATCGGAGCTCCTGCTCGTCGCCGGCGGTCCACCAGGGACCCCCCCAGATGGGATGGCCCGACAGTGACCCGGGCGCACGATCGACCGCGGCCGCCGCCGCCCGGTTCGTCCGCCGGATCCGGCCGTCGCCCGCACAGACCCACTGCGGCGTCGCGTCCTCGAAGGCGGCGTCGGCCAGGGCGGCTCGCTCGCGACGGTCCCGCTCCGTCTCGGCACGCGCTACTGCGGCCGCGACCGTCTCCGCGAGGTGCGAG
>SKWB01000068.1 GCA_007129135.1 Halococcaceae archaeon
CGAAAACCCTCGCCGAACGAATTTCGTTACCGGGAGCTAACGTGCCCTGGAAGAACTCGTTCCCCCCGGCTGGTGCCGGAGGCTACCTCCGTCGAACGCGATGGTTCGGACATGGTATCTGGTCCCACGACGCACCGGGTATATAACCCTGTCCTTCCCGACTCGATCTATCGTCGACTCGGAAAGTCCGTGGAATCGGAACGGACCGGAAAACCGACCGACTGCACGCCTGTATAAGGACGTTTGTACTGGTTAGTTCCATCCCCAGAGATTGGAGAGGTGGACGGCGGTGGTCCGCCGACCGAGAAAATTCCGTTGGAAAAGTTGTGGGATGTAGTATCGAGTGACCGTCGCGCGCCCCGGAATCGACGCTCGTCCACCCACCCGCGAGCCTCGGGCGAGCCGAACGGTTTTTCTCACCGCACGACGAGCCACGGACATGGCCGACTTCAACCTCGATCTCCGGGCGGTCGAGGACCACCTGGAGGGCGACGACGACGAGGAGTCGGGACAGGTCACGCTTGCGGTCCTCGACGGGACGACGCCCGACGAGGAGTGGATCGACGCGGTCGACCGCGGCGAGGTGCTGGTGCTCGCCATCGAGGGTGACCTGAACGTCCTGGCGGCGGGGTTCGCCCGCGAGATCAAGGAGATGGGCGGCGACCTCGTGCACTTCCGGGGGTTCCTCGTCGTCACGCCGCCGGACACGTCGGTGAACACCGACCGGCTCTCCCCGGAGTAGCCGGAGCCGTTCGAGGATTCGATACTGGCCGTCGTACACGGTCGATCCTGGGCGACGAGACGAGGTCCTCGAAACGGAAGGCTACGAGCCGGACGCCCGGCCAGTGACAGCCCCACGCTGAACTGGGCTCCGATCGGATCGGGTCGCGGTTCGGGACCCTGTTCTCACCGAATCGTCAGGTAGTGACCGTCGGGATCGAGGATCCTCGTCCCTCCGTCGATCGACTCGACCGCACAGGCCCGATCGCTCACTGCCTCGGCCGTCACCTCGGGCTCCTCGGCCGAGAACCCGACGTCGACGTGGACGCCGCCACGGGCGTCGGCGAGCCCGAGATGAGGCTCCCAGAGTTCGAGGTCGACCGGGCCGGCCAACCGCACCCGCTCCCGGCCCGAACCGTGGTCGACCGGCTCGAAGCCGAGGTCCGTGTAGAACTCCACGGCGCGGTCGAGGGCCGCCACCTCGAGGACGATCTCGAAGATACCGGTGATCCCCTGCCCTTCGCCGCGCTCGCCGAACTCCACGCAGTGGTCGTCCGGGTCGTCGAGGTAGAGCGAGCGCGAGGTCCCGAAGGTGTACTCCGTGAGGTCGAAGCCCGCCTCCTCCAGCGTCGCCCACCGGTCCTCGTACTCCTCTCCGGGGATCGCGAACGCGTAGTGGGTGTGGAGCCCGCCGCGCGGCACCGATGTGGGCCGTCTGAGGACGAGTTCGTGTGCGCCCGCGTCGAGGCGGACCTCCTCCTCGGTCTCCTCGGCGACCGCGAGGCCGAGGTGATCGGTGTAGAAGGCACGCGCCCGGTCGAGGTACTTCACTTCGAGCGCGAGCCAGCGGAGTCCCGAGAGCATGCCCCGGGTACGCGCACGCCCGATAAAGCTCTCGGGGGATCGTGCCCGTCTCGGTCGGTTTAACCGTCGCCGGCCCTACTCCCGACCATGACCCTGAAAGGAGAGGGACGAGCGAGCGAGCCACGGACGGTGAACCGGTTCGACGGCGGTGTGAGCTGGATCGCGTACCCCGAAGAGGAGATGGAGCGGGCGAGCCACGCGCTCGTGACCGAGGCGGGCACCTTCGTCGTCGATCCGGTGGACACGAGCGAACTCGACGACCTGCTCTCGGAGATGGAGGAGGTCGCGGGCGTCGTCGTCCTGCTCGACCGCCACAAGCGGGAGGCGGCGGCGGTCGCGCGTCGCCACGACGTTCCGATCTACCTCCCCTCGCAGCTCAGCGGGATCGCCGGGAAGCTCGACGCGCCGATCGAGACGTTCTCCGGCAGGCTGCCCGGAACCGACTACCGAACCGTCTCGGTCGTCGACACCCCGGTCTGGCGCGAGGTCGCGCTGTGGAACGAACGTGAGGGGACGCTCGTCGTCCCGGAGAGCGTCGGGACCGCGGAGTACTTCCTCGCACCCGGCGAACGCCTCGGCGTCCATCCCGCCCGGCGTCTGCTCCCCCCGACGAACGCGCTAGAGGGCCTCGGTCCCGACCGTGTGCTCGTCGGCCACGGCGAGGGCGTGATGACGGACGCGGAGTCGGCGCTCGCCGACGCGCTCTCCGGCTCGCGCAAGCGAGCACCCTCGCTCTACGCGCACACCGCGCGCTACTTCCTGCCCTTCTGAGCCACCGAACTTATCACGACCGGGACGAACGAACCGGGGTGGACGTCGTCTACCTCACCCGCGGACTGGCCGAGTGGCTCCTCGAGATGAGCGCCGAGCACGAGCCAGAGCAGTTCGCCGTCGCCCTCGAGGTCACACCGGCGGGCGAGTTCGACGCCGACCTCAGGCTCGCAGAGGAGGTGCCGGTTTTCACCCACTTCTACCACCCCGACGCCGGGAAGTCGGTCACCGCGGTGTTCGGGATGGACTTCTCGGCCCCGATGGGGATGACGAAAGGTCGGTTCGTCTCCCACCCGATGGGGAACCTCTCGGTGACGCTCAGGGACGACCTGCACGCCGTGGTCCTCGTCGCGATCCCGCCCTGGGAGCTGGCCTCGCTCGCGGCGTTCGACCGCGCGGGCCGGAAGAAGACGATCGAACTGGTCGACGCCGAACCCCCAGAGGAGCCACTTCCCTGATCGACCGTACCCCGATTCGACTCACTCCAGATAGCCGAGATCCCGGAGCTGAGCCGCGATCTCGTCGAACTCCGCCTCGGTGAGCTGCCCCTGGCGCTGGTGCTGGATGACGATGCTCCGGAGGAGAAAGCGAACGAGGTCGCTCGTACTGGAGAAGCTGGTCCCCTCGATCGTCTCCTCGACGCGTTCGGCGAGCTCCTTCGGGATCGAGACGGTCGTGTA
>SKWB01000163.1 GCA_007129135.1 Halococcaceae archaeon
CTGACGACGCTGGTGATCTTCGCGATCGTGATCTACGCGGAGTCGGTCCGCGTGGAGATCCCGCTCTCACACGCCCGGGTGAAGGGCGCGCGGGGTCGGTTCCCGGTGAAGCTGATCTACGCGAGCGTGCTGCCGATCATCCTCGTGCGGGCGCTGCAGATGAACATCCAGTTCCTGGGTCGGATCCTCGACAGCCAGTGGGCGGCGATGCCCGCCTGGCTCGGCGTCTACTCCGACGGGCAGGCGATCAGCGGGCTGTTCTACTACTTCTCGCCGATCATGGGGCCGACGGAGTGGATGTGGTGGCTCGGGACGACGACCGCAGAGCCCTGGATGATCGCCATTCGTGTGTTCGTCGACCTGACGTTCATGATCGTCGGTGGTGCGGTGTTCGCGATCTTCTGGGTGGAGACGACGAACATGGGTCCGGAAGCCACCGCCCAACAGATCCAGCGGACGGGGATGCAGATCCCCGGCTTCCGCCAGAACGTCGGGGTCTACGAGAAGGTGCTCGCGAGGTACATCCCGCAGGTGACCGTCATCGGTGGTGCGCTCGTCGGCGGGCTGGCGGTGATGGCGAACATGCTGGGGACGATCGGGAACGTCGACGGGACGGGGCTGCTGCTGGCGGTCTCGATCACGTACAAGCTGTACGAGGAGATCGCCGAGGAGCAGCTGATGGAGATGCACCCGATGATGCGCCAGATGTTCGGCAGGTAGCACTGCTACTCGTCGCTCTCGAAGACCTTCACGGACGGTCGAACGAATCAGAGGAGTGATTTCGGCGTGTAGAAACCGCCACGACAACTGCTAAGTGAGCAGACTCACAATGTACACACGATGAGTTCGGAGAAACGGCGGGTCCAGTTCCGCGCACCGGATCGATTGATCGACAGAGCGGATGCACTCGCCGCGGTACTCGGCGAAGACAGGACCGACGTTCTCGTGACTGCACTCCGGGAGTATTTGCAAGAGGCCACCCACGACGACACGCTGGTTCAGGAGATCGCAGATGCATACTACGACGACGAAATCACGCACGACCAGCTCAGATCGCTCGTCGGCGCGGAGGAGGCTGCGAACTTCCGAGTGCTGAAACAACAGCTAGATGATGCCTACGTAGACGAGGTCGCCCAGTCGTAAATGACGACGCTCGTCGCCGATACGTCCGGCCTGGTTAGTCTCGGAATCGCTGGCGATACCGATCCGCTTGCGCTCTGTTTCGATGTGTACGACGTCTTCCTCCCGAAGGCAGTGGTCGAAGAGCTTCGTGAAACCGCGGCCTACAACGACGCACACGGCGATTCAGCCCGTTTGGCTCTCGAACGAGTGGGGGATGCGACGGTACGATCGGTCACTCTCGACACACGATTCCCGCTCGACGAGGGTGAGAACGCTGCAGTAACACTGGCCAACGAGATCGAAGCGTCCCTCTTTCTCTGTGACGAGTTCAATCGGATCGGCCTTATTCACGCCTCGTTGGCTACCACCCGGCTCGTGACTACGCCGACGCTTCTCGCCGTCTTCGTTCGTTCGGGCCGTCTCGAATCGTCCGACGCTCTCGAACTTCTCGAAGACATCAGCGGTGTTCGAAGCTGGGAGTCGAACAGCTACGTACAGCGTGCGCGATCACTCTTCGTGTAGCGCCGAAAACGTGCCAGATGTTCGGCCGATAACGCCCATACCCTGCCGTCGGTCCTCCGAGTGGGTCCGAACTGCCGATTCCGTTCGCCACGGGTCGCCGGTTCGGCGTCGAGGGGATCGCTGGCGAACCACCGGAATCGATCACACGCGTTCCGAAACCGGTGAGCGGCCCGCTTCCTTCCCCACGTCGAGCCATATCCGCCCGTCTTCGACCCACACTGCGTAGGTCTTCAGCCCCCGTTTGGCGGGGAACGCGGGCGATCCGTCGGCGAGGTCGAACTCCCAGCCGTGCCAGGGACACCCGATGGTGAGTCGGGCGGTCGCGTCGGTCGGTACCCCCGGTGATCGAGAGCCTCCCGCCTCGCGGGGATCGAAGTCCTGGAACCGGGAAACCGGGTTCGTACTCTCGGCGGCGGCCCGCAGTAGCTTCCCCTCCCCGATCGGTCCTCCCCTGTGTGGACACGAGTTCTCTATCGCGTACAGCTCTCCGGCCACGTTGAGGACCGCGACGTCCTCCCCACCGATCGTGTAGAACCGTCTCTCGCCGTCGGGAATCTCCGAGGCGAGGCCCACCGGTACCGGCAGTGTGTCCGCTACGCTGTCGACGGTGTTCGGTCTCGGTGGTGAAACGGAACCGCTCATGGGGTGATCCGGGTGTTCGTCTCCTACGCCGCTCGGCGCTCGGCTGCCTCCGCCCTCGCTTCGTCGGCCGACCGTCGCATCTCCGTTCGGTGGTCCTCCCACGACGCGTACCTCGCGATGGGGGTTTGTCCGACCGGAACTCTCGGTTTGCGTGCGATCGACGCGGAGGGAACGGTTCTCGTTGCCATGAGACCATAGACGCATCCACCGAGCATAGCGTCATTCGATGAGCCGAAAGTCGGCAAGTGAAGCCGTTTCACCCAGTGAAACGACTCCGGGTGGCGACACCCGAGCGTCGAACGACCGCAGGGGTACGCCGAACGGGACGACCGCACCGGGGTAGCACGTCTCGACGACGGGGCAGTCTCTCCGGCGCTTTCGCAGTCGGTCGAGGGCGACGGATCCACCGATACGTGTTACCGATACCGTGGACTCGCCGGTGGCGATACCGCGATCGGTCGGTTGCTGCACCTCCCTCGACGGCCGTAACGAAAGCGGGACGAGAGAACCGATCGCACACCCCGACCTCGCAGTCCGGATGACCGCGAGGTTACGCAGCACGGCGTTTCCCCCGACGAAACCGAAAGCGACTCTCCTCTCTCGACCGTGACCGATCGCACCGGATCAGGAGCTGAGTTCCTCGAACCGGTCGACGCCCGCGGACGCGACGTCCACGTCCTGATCGACCGCCCCGCCACTGACACCGATCGCTCCGACCACGTCGCCGTC
>SKWB01000397.1 GCA_007129135.1 Halococcaceae archaeon
AGCGGCCCCGAGCAGTGGGAGGACGCAGAGGCAGCCCGGGCGGTCGCCCGAGCCATCCTCGAGCTGAGGGGGGCGAGCCCACACGGCGACCGGACCGTCGTCGGCTTCGGCGGCGGTCACTACGCCCCCCGCTTCACCCGTATCGTCCGCGAGACGCCGTGGGCGGTCGGTCACGTCGCCGCCGACTGGTCGCTCTCGGAGCTGGGCGATCCCGAGGGGAACCGGGGCCTGATCGAGGCGACGTTCGAACGAAGCGGGGCGGCGCTCGCGCTGTTCGACGGCGACAACCCGGACCTCGAGCGTGTGATCGACTCGCTCGGCTACCGGATCGTGAGCGAGACCTGGCTGCGCGAGTCCGCGAGCCGCCCTCGTTCGCTCGTCGACGAGGTGGAGAGCGAACTGGGGGCGGTCGACGACGGCGTGCGGTTCGGGGAGCAGGTGATCGACGCGGGGGGTGTCCTCGGGGCGCTTCCGACCGCACTGGTGGAGCGCGCGCGAGCGATCGACGCCGACGCGGTCAGGGGGGCGGTCGAATCGACGACGGTCGCCTTCGAGACCGAACAGAGCGGGACGGAGATCGGCGACCGGGCGGTGTTCGCGGATCCGGGAGACCGCGAGGCGCTCGTCTCGACGCTCGTCTCGATCCTCGACCGCGAGTACGGGGTCGAGCGTGAGGAGGGGGTGGTCGTCATCCGCGAGGAGGCGTTCGATCCCGCGCTCGCCCGCGAGGTCGGCGTGGGCGAAGGCCCCGCGTTCGGGCGGCTCGCGAACGGCGAGAGCGTCGAGGTCGACGGCGAGCGGATCGACCCGGAGCGGGTCCACCGAGAGCACATTGAGCGGCTCCCGACGGGGTAGCGCGCTCGCCGTCGGACGAAGGGGAACAGTGATTACTGTGGGATCGAAAGGAGGTCGCCAAGAATGGACTCGATCGTACAGGACGCTGTCGAGCGTGCCGAAGAGGAAGAGACGGCCGCAGGCGATGGACAGGGCGACGTGGAGCCGAAGGTCTCGGGGGCGATGACCGACGAGGAACTCCGTGACGTCCTCCAGGACCTCCAGACGAACATCACCGTCGTCGGCTGCGGCGGCGCCGGCGGGAACACCGTCAACCGGATGGAAGAGGAGGGGATCCGCGGCGCGAAGCTCGTCGCCGCGAACACCGACGTCCAACACCTGGTGGAGATCGAGGCGGATACGAAGATCCTCCTCGGCGAGCAGAAGACCCGCGGCCGGGGTGCCGGTTCGCTCCCACAGGTCGGCGAGGAGGCGGCGCTCGAGAGCCAGGACGAGATCTACGACGCGATCCAGGGCTCGGACATGGTCTTCGTCACCGCCGGCCTCGGCGGCGGGACCGGCACCGGGAGCGCCCCGGTCGTCGCGAAGGCCGCCCGCGAGGGTGGCGCGCTCACGATCGCCATCGTCACGACGCCGTTCACCGCGGAGGGCGAGGTCCGACGGACGAACGCCGAGGCCGGCCTCGAACGGCTGCGCGACGTCGCCGACACCGTGATCGTGGTCCCGAACGACCGCCTGCTCGACTCCGTGGGTAAGCTTCCCGTCCGCCAGGCGTTCAAGGTCGCCGACGAGGTGCTCATGCGGAGTGTGAAGGGGATCACCGAGCTGATCACGAAGCCGGGGCTGGTGAACCTCGACTTCGCCGACGTGCGCACCGTGATGGAGAAAGGCGGCGTGGCGATGATCGGCCTCGGCGAGTCGGACTCCGAGACGAAGGCACAGGACTCGGTGAAGACCGCGCTCAGATCGCCGCTGCTCGACGTCGACATCAGCGGGGCGACGAGCGCGCTCGTGAACGTCACCGGCGGCAACGACATGTCGATCGAGGAGGCAGAGGGCGTCGTCGAGGAGATCTACGACCGGATCGACCCCGACGCCCGGATCATCTGGGGCACCTCGATCGACGAGGAGCTAGAGGGGACGATGCGGACGATGATCGTCGTCACCGGCGTCGAGTCGCCACAGATCTACGGCCGTGGCGAAGCCGCCCAGGAACAGGCCTCGAGCACGCTCCAGGACATCGACTACGTCGAGTGATCGGGTGGCGGTGGGCGGGGCGTACCCCGCCTCGCTCACCCCCGGGTTACCAATAGATAGAAAAAGGCCGCTGTCCTAGCCCGGCGTATGAACGTCCCTTACGACCTCACCTCGTACACCAGAGTGCTCAAGTACGCGACGACGCCGACGTGGAACGAGTTCGCCCAGGTCGCGAAGATCACCGGCGCGGGCATCCTGCTCGTCGGCTCGATCGGCTTCTTCATCTTCGTGCTCATGTCCTTCCTCCCCGGGGGCGCGTGATGCCCATCTACGCCGTGAAGACGACGGCGAGCCAGGAGCAGACCGTCGCGGACATGATCATGAACCGGGAGGAGCCGTCGATCCACGCCGCGCTCGCACCGGACTCGCTCACCAGCTACCTGATGGTCGAGGCCGACGATTTCAACGTGATCGAGCGGGTGCTCGACGAGATCCCCCACGCAAGAAGCGTCATCCCCGGCGAGAGTTCGATCGCCGAGGTCGAACACTTCCTCAGCCCGAAGCCCGACGTCGAGGGGATCAGCGAGGGCGACATCGTCGAGCTGATCGCCGGGCCGTTCAAGGGCGAGAAGGCACAGGTCCAACGGATCGACGAGGGCAAGGACCAGGTGACGGTCGAACTGTACGAGGCGACCGTCCCGATCCCGGTCACCGTCCGCGGGGACCAGATCCGCGTGTTGGACAGCGAAGAACGTTAGCGTCCTTCTGGCTCCGTTCGCTCGCGGTGCTCGCTCACGGGAACAGCGAGGAACGGCTCCCGATGGTCACCGTTCCTCGGGAGATCGAGCGGCGGTGCCGCGAGATACTGAGATACACCTCCACGACACCGTACCCGGTCACCGTTTCGCCGGAAACCGGTAGCTCCTCCTCCGGATACCGATCCGTGCCCGGGAGTGGCCGACCGAGATCGGCTCCGCGGTGACGTCGCGATCGTCACTCGTCGCCGTCTCCTC
>SKWB01000151.1 GCA_007129135.1 Halococcaceae archaeon
CTCCTCTCTGAGCATCTCGGTGGCCGAGCGATCGTCTCCGGACCCTCGCTCGGCAGCGGAGAGGGAACCGCGAAGCTCGGCAGGACGTTCGATCGGCCGGATGACGACGTCTCCCTCGTCGTTCTCGACGAACCGGACCCGTCCCGGGGTGTCGATCCGGAGCTTCTCCCTGAACTCCTTCGGGATCGTCGCCTGCCCCTTGCTCGTGACCGCAACGGTGGTCCCGTTCTCGTCCTCGCTCATTAGTAATGAATTCGATCTCGTACTACTTCACTCTTAGTAGTACTTGAGTATCGTATTACAAACGTCCTCGGCCGATGCGCGAGACGGCCCAGCCCTTCCCCGTTCGGATCGCGGACGTGAACGCCCGCGATCCGAGGCCGCCCGCTGACCGCCGGGGGACGCCGACGGAAACGCCGATTACCACCCGCTCCCAGGAGTGCGTCATGGACCCACACCTCGCGCGGATCACCGTCTATCCGATCAAGTCGCTCGATCCCGGGGACGTCGAACGAGTCCGCGTAATCGAGAACGGCGCGCTCGCCGGCGACCGGGAGTACGCGATCCGGGACGGGGAGGGCGAGTACGTCAACGGCAAGCGCGAACGACGGACCCACCGACTGCGGACCTCCTTCGACGGGAACGCAGTCGAGCTCCGCGAACACGGGACCGACGAGAGCTCCCGGTTCGACCCCGAGACCGACCGCGAGGAGCTATCGATCTGGCTCTCGGAGTTCTTCGGCTACCCCGTCACGCTGGACCGCGAACCGAAGGGTGGGTTCCCGGACGACACGGTCCTCTCCGGGCCGACGGTCGTCTCGACCGCGACCCTCGAGACCGTCGCCGGCTGGTTCGACGGGATCGGGGCCGAGGGGATGCGGCGGCGGCTCCGGGCGAACCTCGAGATCGGCGGCGTGCCGGCGTTCTGGGAGGACCGGCTGTACGCCGATCCGGGTTCGGTCGTCGCGTTCGCGGTCGGGGAAGCGGAGTTCGAGGGGGTCAACCCGTGTCAGCGCTGTGTCGTGCCCTCGCGCGATCCGGACACCGGCGAGGAGTACGACGGCTTTCGACGGCGGTTCGTCGAGAAGCGCCGCGAGACGCTTCCCCCGTGGACGGCGACCGGACGCTTCGACCACTACTTCCGGCTGATGGTGAACACGCGGGTGCCCGAGGAGTCGTGGGGGACCAGCCTCGAGGTCGGCGACGAGGTGCGAGTGACCGGCGAGGGGCCGGAGTGAGAACCGGTTTCGTCTCCCGGGTCGTACCCCGGCTATGAACGAAGAGGCCGCGCTCGTACTGATCGACGTGCAGGAGGGGTTCGACGACCCCGTCTGGGGCGAGCGGAACAACCCCGATGCGGAGGGAAACATCGAACGACTGCTCTCTGTCTGGCGCGAGTCGAAGAATCCGGTGATCCACGTGAAACACGACTCGGTGGAGGAGGAGTCGCCGTTGGGACCCGACAGGCCGGGCAACGCGATCAGGGCGTTCGCGGAGCCTCTGGACGAGGAACCAGTGTTCGCGAAGTCGGTCAACAGCGGGTTCATCGGCACCGACCTCGAGAGCCACCTGCGGGAGGCGGGAATCGAGGACCTCGTCCTCGTCGGCTTCACGACCGATCACTGCGTCTCGACGACGACCAGGATGGCGGAGAACCTCGGCTTCTCGCCGACCGTCGTCGCCGACGCCACCGCCACCTTCGACCGCGAGGGCTACGACGGAACCCGGTACACCGCAGAGGAGAGCCACCGCCTCGCGCTCGCCCACCTCTCGGGCGAGTTCGCCGGGATCAGAGAGACCGCGGAGCTCGTCTGAGAAACGAGTGACCGGGGGGCCTATCACAACGCTTAGGCGTCGCCTTCGGGAACCCAGAACGTGGACCTCCTGACGGACCCGCGGAAACGGCGCTGGCTGGGCTGGGGGTCGCTCGCGGTCGTCTTCCTGCTCGTCAACGTCCACCGGCTGTCGACGGCGGTGCTCTCGGAGCAGCTGACGACCGACTTCGCGATCTCCGCGGCCCAGCTCGGCACGCTCCACGCCTCCTTCTTCGTCGTCTACGCCCTCGTCCAGATCCCGACCGGCGTGCTGGCAGACCGGTACGGCCCGCGCGTCGTCGGCGCGACGGGCGCGGTCGTGCTCAGCGCCGGCGCGATCGCGTTCACCCTGAGCGACGGCTACCTCGTGGCCTTCCTCTCGCGTGCGCTCGTCGGCCTCGGCAGCGGCGTGATCTTCATCACGATGCTTCGGTTCTGTGCGAACTGGTACCGCGTCGACGAGTTCGGGACGATGGCTGGCCTGACCGCCGGGATCGCCGGTCTCGGGGCCATCGTCGCGACGACGCCGCTCGCGGTCGCCGTCTCCCGGTTCGGGTGGCGGCCGACGGTGTTCGCCCTCGCGGTCCTCGGATTCCTCGCGGGGGTCGCGGTGTTCGCGCTCGCACGGAGTTCGCCCGCCGACGCCGGTCTCGACCCGATCGAGAACGTCCCGGAACAGCCCTCGGTCTCGCTCGCCGAGACCGCCGGCTACCTGCGAGAACTCCTCACCGACCGGGAACAGTGGCTGCTCGCGGTGATCTTCTTCTCCGGAATGGGGACGATCCTGACGATCATCGGTCTCTGGGGCGTGCCGTACCTCGTCGTCGTCCACGGGCTGTCGGTCACCGCGGCCTCGTACTACACGCTGCTCGGCTCCGTCGGGATCCTCGTCGGCGCGCCGGCGGTTGGCTGGATCTCCGATCGGATCGGACGTCGGCTGCTCCCGATGGTCGTCGGACTCGGCGCCTTCGCGCTCGCGCTCGCGGTCATCCCGATCGTGGGGACACCGCCGCTTCCCGTCGTCGCGCTCACCTACTTCCTCGTCGGCTTCTCGCTCGGGAGCGTGATGCTCTCGCTCCCGATCATCAAGGAGGAGTACCCGCCCGAGGCGAGCGGCGTCGCCACCGCGACGGTCAACGGGGCCGGCTTCTTCGGTGCGGCCGTCCTCCCCGC
>SKWB01000089.1 GCA_007129135.1 Halococcaceae archaeon
AACCCACCCCACCACTTCGCTCGTCAGTTCGTCCGGCTCGAACCGGGGGATAGCGGGCGGCTCCCACTCTTCCGGGGGCGTCTCCCGGTTCTCATCGTCGTAGTTCCACTCGCCTCCCTCCGGCTCGTCGCCGTCCATCAGGTAGCCCGTCCGACGGCGCATGAACCGGTAGAACGCCTCGTGGCGGTATGGCGGCTCGCCGAACGCCTCGTCGAACGCCGCAGGAGGGCAGAGGAAGAGTGCGTTCTCCACTCTCTCCAGGGTGCCACCGGCGGACTCGACGAGCGCGGAGAGCCGGTCGCCCGCGTGGCTGGCCGGCTCCATCACCGTCAGGTCGTCCCCCGGGTGCCCCTCGAAGTAGGTCTCGAGCCCCTCGGTGAACGTCTCCGCCTGGACGTAGCTCACCTCGTAGCCCTCCTCGCGGAGCCGGTCGCGGAAGTGTCGCATCGCGCTGAACACGAGCGTGAGCTTCTGTGGGTGGTAGCGGCGGCGACGCGCGAAGCCGCGTGCCTCGATCAGGAGGACGCGGTCGGTGTCGGTCGCGAGCGGCCCGACCTCGGTCGTGAGCTGGTCGCCCAGCAGCCAGACGGTCATCGGTTCCGATAGGGACGAGGGTGTGATGAGTGTTGCCAACGTTCAGACTCGGTGTCACCTTCGGACCGCTTATACCGGCTCGGTCCTAACCGTTTCATGGAGCGGTTTTCGCCGTCTCCAGAGTACACTAATGTCACGGAAGATCTCTGAGTTGGACCGTCGTAGCGTGCTGAAATCGACCGGTGCAGCCGTCATCGGAATGACGGCGCTCGCCGGCTGTGCGGACGATCCGGAAGAAGAGGAGGAGCCGGTCGACGACGGCGAGGACGACGACCTCGACGAGGACGATGAGATGGCCGACGACGGCGACGACGACGACCTCGACGAGGACGACGACGCCGAGGATGACGAGGAGGACGCGGAGTTCGTCGACGACGACGAGGAGCCGGACTACGGCGAGTTCATGGACGACGTGCCGAACTACGAGGGGACCTACGACTTCCGCGGCGAGGAGAGCGTGGAGGTCGCCGTCGGCGCGGGCGACGACGGTCTGCTGTTCGAACCCGCCGCGATCATGGTCGATCCAGGGACCGAGGTCGTCTGGGAGTGGACCGGCCAGGGCGGCGAGCACAACGTCGAGAGCGAGGAGGGCGAGGAGTTAGAGAGCGACCTGACCGACGAGGAGGGCTTCACCTACGAGCACACCTTCGAGGAGGAGGGCGAGGTCACCCTCTACGTCTGTACGCCCCACGAGGCCCAGGGGAAGAAGGGTGCCGTCGCGGTCGACGGCGAGATGGACGACGCGGAGGAGGGAGACGACGCCGATATGGACGACGACGCCGAGGAGGTCGACGACGAGGAGAACGGCGTCGACGACGAGGCGGACGACGAGACCGAGGACTGATCCTCCACGCGGTTTCACGCGGTTTTTGTCCGTTCGGTCCCGAGTATCGAGCGTGAGGAGCCCGAGAGCCATGAGCAGGACTTCGAGCCCGAGAGGGCGCCGGACGGTGTTGAGAGCGGTCGGTGGACTCGTCGTGACCGCGACGCTCGCGGGCTGTCTCGGCGGCGGCAACGGGGACGCGTCGGGGCTCGAGGATGCCGAGACCGTCCCCGAGGACGAGGAACCGGAGTACGACGGCTGGCTCGACGACGTCCCGAACTACGACGGGACCGCGGACCTCAGAGGCGAGACCGAGATCACGGTCGAGGTAGGTACCGGCAACGACGGGATGCGCTTTACCCCGCCGGCGGTCCTGATCGACCCGGGGACGGAGGTCGTCTGGGAGTGGACCGGCCAGGGCGGTCAGCACAACGTCGTCGACTCCGACGGCGCGTTCGAGAGCGACCTCGTCGCCGACGCCGGTCACACCTTCGCCCACACCTTCGAGGAGGACGGGACCTACCGCTACCTCTGTACGCCACACCAGGCACAGGCGATGAAGGGCGTGGTCGCGGTCGAGGAGTAGCGATTCGTTTTTCACCTCCGACTCGCTCAGTGAGAGCGTGGAGAACGTCACGGATCGAACGAGCAACCCGTTCGGGATGCGCCCGCCCTGTCCCCACGGTCCCGAGAGCGCCGTCCCCGGCTACGGCGACGCGAACGCCGACTTCCACCTGATCGGCGATCACCCGGGCGTCCACGGCGGGGGGTCGACGGGAGTCCCGTTCACCGACTCGCTCGCGGGCGAACGCCTCCAGGCAGCGCTCTCGGAGGTGGGTCTTCTCGAGGAGCCCTACAGCGACGAACCGGCGGTGTGGAACCTCTTCTTGAGCTACCTGCACATGTGTCGGGCGAGCGGGGACGAGCCGACGGCGGCCGAGTACGCCGACCTCGAACGCTTCTTCGACGCCGAACTGAGAGCCATCGCCGCCCACGTCCTTCTCCCGGTCGGCGAGCGCGCGATCCGCCACGTCGTCGGCCAGTACACGGCGAAGGTCGCGACGGACGTCGACGTCGAGGGCGTTCACGCCACCGAGATCCGGGGCAGCGGCTTCCTCGTCGTCCCGATCGCCGACCCCGTGGGGTGGGACGGAGAGGACCACGACGCGCTGGTCGACCGGCTCTGTACGGTGCTCGCGATGGACTACCGACAGACGACCGACCTGAGTCGGTTTCTCGGCACCTCAGAGCTCTACTTCGTCCGGTGATCGACGGGCGTCCGGAACGAGGCGTCTGAGCGGAGCGTGATCGTGACGTTCGTCTCGTTGGCAGGGGAAACGAGTGAAGAGCTCCAGTTCTCACAGTCAACGCCGTGAATATTGACCCGAACTGAACCGGTTTGATCCCCGAACCGAAACCTCCAATCGGCGCGGACACCCGTACTGGTGCTCCGTCCGCGCCGTCTACGGGAAGACGCTCTCGGGGAGGTACGCCGTGACGACCCAGTTCGGCGCGTCGACCACCTCGCTGATCTTCAGGTCGACGGCGGCCGAACAGAGGATGTACGCCTCCCCACGGGTGAGTCCGCGTTCCGCGTGGAGGTGTTCGATCATGTGCTTCGTCGCGAGCTTCGTCGCCTCCATCAGGTCGTCGGCGATGCCCGTCGTCGCGTACATCGGCTCGTCTTCCCCCGTAGGGGTGAACGGCCCGGTCGTCTCGAACTGCGGCTGGTCGATCGTGCTGTCCTTCCTGAGGTCGAACCGGGCGGTGACGAACATCGGTGCCTCGATGCCCGTGACGCAGACCTCGCCGTCTCCCTGCGCGGCGTGGCAGTCGCCGGTCGAGAAGAGCGCGCCCTCGACCTCTACGGGGAGGTAGACCGTCGAGCCCGCGGTCATGTGTTTGACGTCCATGTTGCCGCCGACAGAGCGTGGCGGGAGGGTGTCGTGCTCGCCGTCCTCGGCCGGCGCGACGCCGATCACGCCCGGGAACGGGTCGAGGGGGACCTCGATCCCGTTCACGAAGTGGCCGGTGTCTCCTACGAGATCCCAGATGTGAACCCCTGCGTCCGGGAACTCCTCGGGGAGCAGTCCGAGGCCCATCTCGCCGGGGAGGAAGCCGGTGTAGCCCCAGCCCTTGTGCTGGAACTCGAGCAGTTCGACGACCAGCACGTCGCCCGGTTCGGCGCCCTCGACGTGGACGGGACCCGTGAGCGGGTGGACCGGGTCGAAGGAGACGGCAGCGAACTCCTCCACACCCGACTCGACGTCGA
Source organism: Halococcaceae archaeon (assembly GCA_007129135.1). Taxonomy (GTDB): domain Archaea; phylum Halobacteriota; class Halobacteria; order Halobacteriales; family Halalkalicoccaceae; genus Natronorarus. The sequence goes on from SKWB01000089.1 coordinate 3,690, forward strand.
CCTGCCGGTCGACGGCGTCCCGACACTCGAAGCGGACCGTCTCTCCGGGTTCGATCTCCAGTACGGGATCGAGCGCGTTGTCCCAGGCGTTGTGGATGTTCCCGTCGGCGTCGCTCAGGCGGTGGTCGACCGACCGCGTGTCCCCCGTCATCGGGTGAGAGAGATGGTGGAAGACGTATAAAACCCGGCGGTCGGCCGGCGCAGGTCACCGAAACCGGTGGTAGAGCAGCGTCGAGAGCGCGGCCAGCGGGAGGAGGAGGTAACAGAGCGCGTCCACCGGGAGGAGGGTGATACCGCCCGCGTTGAGCGCGATACCGAGGAGCGGGCCACCCGCGGCCGGAACGTAGAGGGGGCTCGCCTGCCAGACGGTGAGGCGTCTGAGCTGCCAGACGGTCATCGCGAACGCGACGGGGAGGACGAGAGCGCCGAAGAGTATCAGGACACCTGCGGCCCCAGTGCCCGGATCGCCCTCCACGCTCGCGACGATGGCAGCGGTGAGCGTCGGGAGGCCGAACCGGTCGGTCGCGAGCGCGGCCGGGTCCGCGAGTACCGACCCGAGTGCCCCCGCGATCGTTCCGGCGTGGGCGAGCGAGAACGCCGCGATCCCGCCGAGGTAGGGGAGCGAGGCGACGAGGACGAACAGCCAGAGGTACCGGACCGTGTACCCGCTCGCGGAGAACCCGGAGTAGGTCTCGCGGACCGAGTGCCAGTCGTCGCTCTTCTCGGCGGAGCCCGACCGACGCCGGCCACCGGTACGCCCACTCCGGGAGCCGCGGGCCCCCGTTCTCTGGGTACCCCTGCGCGCGTTCCCCCCCGCCCGCGTACGCTGTCGAGCCGTGGCGGTCGGCCCTGCTGCGGCCGAACTCCGTGAGGACCGTCTCCCCGCCGTCTGCCCACCGTTCAGCCGCTCCGCGACGTACCGTTCGTGGCCAAGGCGATCGTACGCCCGCCGTTCCGTCCCGTCCGTGAGGACCTCCTCCGCCCGTTTGACCGTCGTGAACTGCGCGCGTGCCCGCGAGTCGTCGTTCACGTCCGGGTGGTACTCCTTGACCTTCTCGCGGTAGGCACGCCTGATCCGTTCCCGGGAGGCGTCCGGATCGACGTCGAGTACCTCGTAGAAGTCCTGCATCGTCGCCCTGTGGTGGTCGCGCTAGGGACGGGATACGATTGAATGTAGCGGCCGTTCGTGACGGGCGGTCTTCTATCGCCAGACGGTACCGGAACGAGCCGGCAGCCGCCAGCGGCCCTCTCCTAGCCGTTCGGTCGCCCCGGGATCGGTCTCGAAGGTCGGTTCCGCACCGGAGGGGAGGTCGACCTCGGTCGGCACGTCGCCACGGTTCACCCCGATCGTCCGCGTCTCACCCTCCTCGCCCGTCGTCCGCCGGTAGATCAGGCGGTCGCCCCGACACGCCCCCGAATCGAACGAGAGCCGTCCGAGACGCAGCGCCGGCGAGTCGTGACGCAGCGCGATCAGCTCCCGGACGAACCGATGGAGCTCACGGTTCCAGGCCTCCCGGTCCCAGACCATCGGCCTGCGACAGTCCGGGTCGTCGCCGCCGGTCATCCCGACCTCGTCGCCGTAGTAGAGACAGGGCGTCCCGGGCGTCGTGAGCTGGACGAACAGCGCGAGGCGCATTCGATCCAGCTCACCGCCACAGCGGTGCAGCAGCCGTGGCGTGTCGTGGCTGGACAGCAGCGTGAACAGCACCTCGGTGACCTGCTCGGGGTACCGAAACCGGAGCGCCGTCAGCCGCTCGGCGAACCCGGTCGCGTCCATCTCCTCGGTCGCGAGGAACTCGTAGACGGCGTAGCTGAAGGGGTAATCCATCACCGCGTCGAACTGGTCGCCACGGAGCCAGGCGCTCGCGTCGTGCCAGAGCTCGCCGAGGACGTACGCCTCGGGTTTGCGTTCTTTGACCGCACGGCGGAGCTCCCGGAGGAACCGGTGGTCGACCTCGTTCGCGACGTCGAGCCGCCAGCCGTCGATGTCCGCTACCTCGATCCAGTGGGTGGCGACCCCTGTGAGGTACTCGCGGACCTCCGGGTTCCCCGTGTTCAGCTTCGGCATCCCGGGGACGAACGCGAACGCGTCGTAGCTCGGTCGTGGCTCCGTCTCGATCGGGAACTCGTGGACGTGAAACCAGTCGGCGTACTCGGAGTCAGCCCCCTCTTCGAGGACGTCCTGGAACGGGGCGAACTCCCAGCCACAGTGGTTGAAGACGGCGTCGAGCACCACCCGGATCCCCCGGTCGTGAGCCGCGGAGACCAGCTCACAGAGCGTCTCCTCGTCACCGAAGTGGGGGTCGATCCGGAGGTAGTCGGTCGTGTCGTACTTGTGGTTCGACGGCGACTCGAAGACCGGCGTGAGGTAGAGCGCCGTGACCCCGAGCTCCTCGACGTAGTCGAGGTTGTCGACGATCCCCCGGAGGTCGCCGCCGACGAACGTCTCCCGGTCGGGTATCGTGTCCCACTCCTCGACGTCCTCGGGGTCGCGAGAGGGGTCTCCGTTCGCGAACCGTTCGGGGAAGATCTGGTAGAAGACGGCGTCGCGGGCCCACTCCGGCGGGTCGTGGACGTCGATCGGATTGAGAAACGGGTACTCGAAGTAGTGGAGCGTCCGCTCGGCTCCGGCGGTCGGCAGCTCCGTTTCGTTCGCCGATTCGAAGCCCCACTCGGTGAACCAGAGCGCTTCCTCGCCCGAGTCGAGACGGAAGGCGTAACAGAGCCGCCGGTTCGGTGGGTCGACCTCGGCCTGCCAGTAGGTGAAGCGCTCGTCGTCACCGACCCGCTCCATCGGCGTGCGCGTGAGGCTCGCGGGCCAGTCGTACTTGTCGCCGTGCAGGAGGGTACAGCGCTCCGGCTCGCCCCGCTTCGTGCGCAGCCGGACGTGGATCGTGGCCTCGTCGTAGGCGTAGGCGTCGGCGCTCTTCGGGCGGTGGTGGACGGCCGCTCTGGTGATGGTCATGGTGGGTAGGGGGCCTTTAGCCCTCCATCCCGCCGAACGAGAGCCCGCTCTCGACGTAGCGCTGGGCGAGGAAGTAGAGGATCACCACGGGCGAGGCGAACAGGAGCGCGAACGCCGAAAAGCGCGCCCAGGGCGTCGAGAACTCCCCGACGAGCATGTAGAGCCCCACGGGGAGGGTGTAGTTCTCGGGTCTGAGCACCGTCTGGGCGATGATGAACTCGTTCCACCCGGCCAGGAACGTGAAGATGAGGATCACCGCGAGCCCCGGCTTCGAGAGCGGGATGATGATCTCCCAGATGATCCGCCATCGCGGGGCGCCGTCGATCAGCGCGGCCTCCTCGTAGGAGACTGGGATCGAGTCCATGTAGGTCTTGAGCAGCCAGGTGTTGAACGGCACCGCCATCGCGGCGTAGAGGAAGGCGAGGACGAGGTGGTTGTTCGTCAGCCCGGCGTGAGCGAACATCGCGTAGATCGCGATGAGGCCGGCGATCCCCAGACCGGCACCGACCTGCGTGAACAGCACGTACATGTAGAGGATCTTCGTCCGGCCGAGGAACGCCCGGCGGCTGAGCGCGTAGGAGGCGGGGACGATGACGCTGAACGCGATCAGCATCGTCGGGATCACGACCCGGACGCTGTTGCCGAGGTAGCCCACGAACCGTGACTCGAAGAGCACCCAGCTGTAGGCATCGAGGCTGAACTCGTTGGGGTCGACGCCGATCCCGTCGGTCGAGAGCAGCGCGGCGTCGCCCGAGAGCGAGGCGGTGAGCACCCAGTAGACGGGAAAGAGGTAGAGGAAGACGACGCAGGTCGCCGCGACCGTCGCCAGTAGGTAAGCAAGCAGCTCCTTCGGGGTGGTCCGCCCCTCGCGGACATCGTCGATCGCGAAGAGCACGCCGCGGTAGGCGCGTGCGGGCGAGCGGACGACGCGGACGGCGTCGGACTGGACGCGTTCGGCGATCCGGGATCCGGCGCTCATTGGTTGTGGATCCCCTCCGCCAGCCGCCCTTTCTTCACGTTCAGCCACATGAACGCGCCGATGAACAGGAGCGCCATGATCATGATCGCCGCCCCCTGGCCGTACTCGTTGAACGCGAACGCCTCCCGGTAGCCGTGGACGAGGATGAGTTCGTTCCTCCGTGCTGGCCCGCCCTGGTTGAAGACGAACGGGATGAGGAACTGCTGGAACGAGGCCGCCGCGGTGAGGATCGAGGCGAACCAGACCGGGCGCTTGATCGACGGGAGCGTGACGTGGACGAACCGGGAGAGGTAGCCCGCGCCGTCGACCTTCGCGGCGTCGTGGAGCTCCTCGGGGACGCTCTGGAGCGCCGAGACGATGATGATGAACATGAAGGGCGTCGCGAGCCAGACCTCCGTGACGTTGTAGGCGAGAAACGCCATCCAGCGGCGCTGGAGCCAGGCGACCGGTTCGAGTCCGACCGCGATCATCGCCTGGTTGATCACGCCGTAGCGCGCCGTCGAGAACATCCCCCGCCAGACGGCGATGACGAAGATCGGCGGCAGCGCGAGCGGGACGATGACCATCGCCCGCAGCAGACGCTTGCCGCGGACGAGGTGGTGGTCGAGGACGAGCGCCATCCCGATGCCGACGGCGATCTTGAGCAAGACGCTCGTGACGAGAAAGAGCCACGTCACCCCGAGCGAGTTCCAGAAGCGCCAGGTCGTGAGCAGGTTGACGTAGTTCTCGAATCCGATGAACTGCTGTTCGCCCGCGAAGAGCGTCTGCGGGGCCGCGTCGGTGAACGAGAGGTAGAAGAGATAGAGCAGCGGGAAGAGGAGAAAGGCCGAGAAGAGAAAGAGCCCGGGGAGGACGAGCGCGAGCGGGGCGTCCCCTCGCTCGACGAGCGGGACGCTCCCGAACCCACGGACGCGCTCGACGGCGGTAGCCAGGAGCGTCATCGCGCCCGGTCAGTCCTCTCCGTCGTCCTCGTCGTCCTGCTCGTCCCAGCCGTCGCGGATCTCCGCTTCGGCCTCCTCGAACGCCTCCTCGAGCTCTTGGTCCTCGTTGAGGTAGTTGACGAACGCGTCCTCGACGGGGTCCCAGACGCGGTTCATCCGCGGGTTCGTCGGCATCGGAATGCCGTTCTCGACGGTCTCCGCGTACGCCTGGACCTCCTCGGGCAGGTCCGGGTGGTCGATCAGCTCCTCCTGGACGGGGATGAAGAAGTGGCTCTCCGCCATCTCCAGGGTGATCTCCTCGTGGGTCGTGTGCCAGTCGACGAACGCGCGCGCGGCGTCGCGGCGGTCGTCGTTGGCCTCCTCCATCATCGAGGAGAAGTACCACATCTGGATGCCGGTGTAGGGTGCCGCCTCCCCGCCCTCGGGGGTCGGAAGCGGCGCGACGCCGACGTCGACCGACTCCGAGAAGTCGCCGACCGCCCAGGGGCCGTTGATCGCGAACGGGGTGTTGCCGTCGGCGAACGCCGCGGCCTGGGCGTCGTAGTCGGGGTCCTGTGGCTGGTACGGCCAGAAGTTCTCGACGATGAACTCGAAGCCGTCGAGCGTCTCCTGCTGGGTGAGGCCGAGTTCCTCGGTCTCGTCGTCGAAGTAGAAGCCGCCGAAGGCGTGGGGCCACGCGCTGATGAAGTACGGATCGAGCGGGTACGAGAGCCCGTAAGCACCCGCACCGGGGTCGTGGTGGTCGTCCATGATCTCGACCATCTCGTCGACGGTCTCGGGTGCCTCCTCGACCAGCTCCTCGTTGTAGAGCAGCGCCACCGTCTCCGCGGCGTAGGGCAGCCCGTAGAGGTGGTCCTCGAACTGGACCGCCTCGACCGCGGCCTCGGTGAACGTCTCCTCGAGGTCGGTCTCTAAGTCCCCGCTCACGTCGTAGAGGAAGCCGCGCTCGTGGAAGTCACCCACCCAGTCGTGGGCCCAGCCGAAGAGCTCGGGACCGTCGTCGGCGGGTATCGAGGAGGTGAGCCCGTCCTCGAGCTCCGCGAGCTCCTCGTCGTAGAGCTCGTGGTCGGTCTCGTCGTTGAACGTCTCCACGTCATCCTCGAGCGCGCGCGCCTCGGCGTCGGAGCGTGCGTACCAGAGCCGCGCGGCCTCCTCGGGGACGCTGTCGCCCCCGCCGAAGATCCCGCCGTCGCCGAGACAGCCCGCCAGTCCCGCCGCCGCGATGCCACCGACGCTACCGAGTACCGTTCGTCTCCTGACCATGCCTGAATCTATGATGAATAATGTCTTCATGTATTTAGTCGTTAGGGTCCGAGCGGGATACTATAGGACGAGGTAGTAGTTCCTCACAGATTCGTGGTTTCGGGAAAGGGTTATATGGGTCGGCCTCGCCCGTCTACTAATGGCAGCCGTCAGACTCGAGGACCTCAGAAAGGAGTTCGACCGGGGGGAGATCGTCGCGGTCGACGACCTCTCGCTCGAGATCGACGACGGCGAGTTCGTCACGGTCGTCGGGCCATCGGGCTGTGGGAAGACGACGACGCTCCGGATGATCGCCGGCCTGGAGGAGGCGACGAGCGGGTCGATCCGCATCGGCGACGAGGACGTCACCGGGATCGGCGCGCGGAAACGCGACATCGCGATGGTGTTCCAGAACTACGCGCTCTACCCGCACAAGACGGTCTTCCAGAACATGGAGTTCGGCCTCCGGATGAGCACGAAGCTCTCGAAGGCCGAGCGTCGGGAGAAAGTCGAGTGGGCCGCCTCGATGATGGGGATCGAGGGGCTCTTAGAGGACAGACCCGACGAGCTCTCCGGCGGGCAGAAACAGCGCGTTGCCCTGGGGCGAGCGATCGTCCGCGAACCCTCGGTCTTCCTCTTCGACGAGCCGCTCAGCAACCTGGACGCGAAGCTCCGGACGACGATGCGCGCGGAGATCCAGCGGCTCCAGACCGAACTCGGGATCACCTCGATCTACGTCACCCACGACCAGGAGGAGGCGATGACGATGGGCGACCGGATCGTGATCCTGAGGGACGGGAGGCTCCAGCAGGAGGGCGCTCCGACCGACGTCTACGAGAACCCGACGAACCGCTTCGTCGGCGGCTTCGTCGGCTCGCCGTCGATGAACTTCGTCGAGGTCGAGGCGCTACCGGACGGGGAGGTCCTCCGACTCGAGTCGACCGGCGGGCGGTTCTCCTACGGACTCACCAAGGCCTACGCGGTCCCGCTGTCGGAGATCTCGGCGGGGCGGTACACCCTCGGCGTCAGGCCGGAAGACGTCTTCCTGGCCGACCGTCCGGGTCACGACACGGTCGACGCGACCGTGGAGGTCGTCGAACCGGTCGGCAGCGACAACTACCTCTACCTGGACATCGCCGACGACTTCATCGCCCGCGTCGAGGCCGGACAGAAGCCGAGCGTCGGCTCGCGGGTCACCGTCACGTTTGACGAGGAGAGCGTCCGACTCTTCGACGCCGAGACCGGCGAGACGGTCACCGGCTCGCCCGCCGTCGTGCCCGCGCCCTGATCACTCCCCGGCGAGGACGCTCGCGCCGTGCCGCATCGACGCCATCGGCTCCTCCGGGTGGTCGTGCTCGTAGACCGCCCACTCGACCCCACACCGTTTCGCTTCTTCGAGCGCTCTCTCCACCTCCAGGTCGCC
>SKWB01000118.1 GCA_007129135.1 Halococcaceae archaeon
CCCTGGAGTTCACCTTCTCGTGACCCGGTACCGACGGGTTGTCGGAGAGACGGGCGAAGAAGGTGGGCTCCGCCTCCGGTCTCCCCCCGCGTGCGCTCGCCGTTCCGGTCCCGAGGACGAGTCCCCCACCGACCCCGATCCCCTTCAGTACCGACCGCCGTGACGTGTGACTTCTGGTAGTCATGACTGTGCCCCCCGAGGCGACACCCGTTGGGCGGCATCTATCATAACTATTGCTGAGAAACCGATCAGGTGTCGGTTCCACGGTCCGATCGTCCCGTCCGTCCGAGGCAGAGGCCACGAGACCACCGTCCCGCCAGGGTCCTGCGGTTCGAACGGGTTCCTCGAACCGACGGGATAGCCGGGTCGTCGGGGCGGTCGACCGGCAAGCCAACGGGGCCGACCCGGTGTCGTTCACTTTCACCGTGGTACCGAAGGGGTTTTCGCCCCCCCGAAGATAAGAGGAGGCAGATGACGTCGCTCCAGTCTACTCTCGGCGACGACGACGTCGCCGCCCGCCTCGCCGCGGGTCAGCGCGAGATCTCCATCGCCGAGTTCTTCGAGAAGAACAAACACATGCTCGGCTTCGACTCCGGAGCCAGAGCGCTCGTCACCGCGATCAAGGAGGCGGTCGACAACGCCCTCGACGCGACGGAGGAGGCCGGTCACCTCCCCGACATCTACGTCGAGATCGAGGAGGCGGGCGAGTACTACAGGGTGATCGTCGAGGACAACGGCCCCGGCATCACCAAAGAGCAGATCCCGAAGGTCTTCGGGAAGCTCCTCTACGGCTCGCGGTTTCACGCACGCGAGCAGTCCCGGGGCCAGCAGGGAATCGGCATCTCGGCGGCGGTGCTCTACAGCCAGCTCACCAGCGGGAAGGCCGCCGCGATCACCAGTCGGACCGAGAGCGCGAGCGAGGCCGAGTACTTCGAGCTGATCATCGACACGGACACGAACGAGCCGGAGATCGAGGTCGAGCGGACGACGACGTGGGACCGCCCGCACGGGACGCGGATCGAACTGGAGATGGAGGCGAACATGCGTGCGCGCGCCCAGCTCCACGACTACGTCAAACACACCGCGGTCGTGAACCCCCACGCGAGGATCGAGTTCCACGAGCCCCGCGAGTCGGTGAAGTTCGAGCGAGCGACCGACGAACTCCCGGCCGAGACCGAGGAGATCCGGCCCCACCCCCACGGTGTCGAACTCGGGACCGTGATCAAGATGCTCGGGGCGACGAACTCGCACTCGCTGTCGGGCTTCCTCCAGGAGGAGTTCACCCGCGTGGGCCAGAAGACCGCGGCGGACATCCTCGACGCCTTTCGCGACGTCCACTTCGGTCGCGAGATGGGCTGGCGGCCGCCCGGTGCACACGAAGAGCGTGACGTCGCGAGCGCGGTCGAGGAGGCCGTCGCGAACAAGGGACGAGAGGCGACGGCGGCGTTCGCGGAGGCGGTCGACGAGGCGGTCTCGGACCGGAAGCGGGTCTCGCACGCCGAACTCGTCGGGGTCGTCGCGGAAGCGGCCGAGAGGATCGAGGCGGAACACGGGACGGGTTTCGGCGAGACGGTGCGGGAGAACGCCGTCGAGGCGGCCTGGGCAGTGCTCACGGCCGAACGCGCGGCCGACCTCTACGGTGTCGTCGACGGGGTGACGAGCAGCCAGAAGGACGAGACGACGGTCAGGGGGCTCGCCGACCGGATCGCCGCGAAGTTCGAGAGCGAGGCGGGCGAGCGCGACCGGGCGACCTACCGCCAGCTCGAAGCGTTCGTGGACCGGGCGGCGGCGATGACCGAAGAGCGCGAGGAAGTGACGGTCGGAGAGACCGCCCGCGAGAACGTGGTCGAGGCGATCTGGACGGAGATGCGAACGGTGCCCGACGACGTCCCGCTGGTGCGCGAGGTGGCCGACGACCGCGACACGGCGAGTTCGTTCGTCGAGGCGATGCGGACCGTCGACGTGATGTCGCCGCCGACGAACTGCCTCGCGCCGATCACCGCCGAACTCCTCGAGGCGGGGCTGCGAAAGGAGTACAACGCCGACTTCTACGCCGCGGCCACGCGATCGGCGGGCGTCCACGGCGGGGACCCGTTCGTCGTCGAGGCGGGGATCGCCTACGGCGGTGAACTCGAGGCCGAGGGTTCGATCGACGTCCTCCGCTTTGCGAACCGCGTGCCGCTTGTCTACCAGCGCGGGGCGTGTGCGACGACGGACGTGGTGAAACGGATCGGCTGGCGCAACTACGGACTGACGCAGCCCGGTGGGAGCGGCACCCCGCAGGGGCCGGCGGTCCTGATGGTCCACGTCGCCTCGACGAACGTCCCGTTCACGAGCGAGTCGAAAGACGCCATCGCGAACGTCCCGGAGATCGAAGACGAGGTCGAACTCGCGATCCGCGAGGCCGCCCGCGAGCTGAAACGCTACCTGAACAAGCGTCAGTCGCTCGAGAAACGCCAGCGAAAGCAGTCGGCGCTCGCGACGATCCTCCCGGAGATGGCCGAGAAGGTCGCGGAGGTGACCGAGCGAGAGCCGCCGAACATCGACGGCGCGCTCGCGCGGATCATGAACAACGTCAGGGTCGGACGGGAGATAGAGAACGGGACGGTCCGGATCGTGGTGAAGAACTACTCGAGTACGACCGAAGAGCCCGAGATCACGGACATCGTCTCGGTGGAGCCCGGAAACCTCTCCAACGGCGCGCAGGTCCTCGAGATGGACGGGGAGTGGTACGTCCAGTGGTCGCCGTCGATCCCGAGCGGCGAGACCGCGGTTCTCGAGTACGGGGTCGGCGACGGCGCAGAGTACGACCTCGCGGTGCGCGGGGTCGCGGCGGAGAAACTGACGGTGATAGAATGAGCACGCAGAACGACACGAGCGGACAGACCGACGACGCACGGGCGAAGCTGATCGACCTCGCCGCCGAGTTCTACGACCAGTTCGAGAGCGGCGACATCCCGGAGATGTCC
>SKWB01000166.1 GCA_007129135.1 Halococcaceae archaeon
CCACGAGAGCGAGGGGGGACCGCTCTCGGCGGTTTCGGGGCTTGTGAGCGAGCCCGAGGTGACGAGGGCGAGCGCGACCTACCTCTCGACGTACGTCAACGGGCGGTACGTCCGCTCTTCGGTACTGCGGGAGGCGGTGCTCTCGGCCTACGAGGGGCAGCTCTCGCCGAGTCGGTACCCGTTCGCGGTGCTGTTCGTCTCGGTCCCCCCGGGGAGCGTGGACGTGAACGTCCACCCCCGGAAGATGGAGGTCCGGTTCGACGACGAACGGGGGGTGAAGCGAACGGTCGAACGGGCGGTCGAGGGAGCCCTGCGCGAGCACGGATCGATCCGGCGGTCGGCCCCGCGCGGGCGTTCGGAACCCGCGGAGACGGCGGTCGAACCGGAGTCGGTGGGTGGGGAGGAGGGACCGGCGACCGAACCCTCCGAACGCGAGCGGGGTGAGGGACCGAACGGCTCCGGGTCCGGTCACGCTGGGTCGGGCGAAACGACGGAATCAGGCGGAACGACGGGATCGGAACACCGGAACGGGTCGGTGGCGTCGGCGGGTACCGCGGCCGGGACGCGACCCGACGCGGGAGAGGACAGTCCCGGGACCCCGGAGCCCGAGGGGGTGAGCGATGGATCGACGGCGACCGTCCGGCCGGGAAGCGACCGAGAGGGTCGGAGGGACGCCACGGGCGGTGGGGACTCGTCCGCGGGCGAGCGACAGGGCCGGGCTCCGACGGCCGGATCGAATGCACCCACGTTCGACGCGACGACCCAGACGACGATAGCGGGGAATGTGGTCGACGACCGAACGTTCGAGCACCTCCCGTCGCTGCGCGTGCTCGGTCAGCTTCGAGACACCTACCTCGTCTGCGAGGGCGAGGACGGCCTCGTGCTGGTCGACCAGCACGCCGCGGACGAGCGGGTGAACTACGAACGACTCCGCGAGGAGTTCGACCGGCGGACGACCACGCAGGCGCTCGTCGAACCGGTCTCGGTGGAGCTGACCGCCCGCGAGGCCGAACTGTTCGACGGCTACCGCGAGGCGCTCTCGCAGCTGGGGTTCACTGCGAGTCGCGAGGGACGGACCGCGACGGTGACGACGGTCCCGAGCGTCGCCGAGGCGACGCTCGATCCCGTGCTGCTCCGCGACGCGCTCTCTTCGGTCCTCGACGGCGATCCGGAGGCGACCGTCGAGGCGACCGCCGATTCGATCCTCGCGGATCTGTCGTGCTATCCCTCGGTCACGGGCAACACCTCGCTCACCGAGGGGTCGGTCCTCGACCTGCTCTCCGCGCTGGATGCCTGCGAGAACCCCTACGCCTGTCCGCACGGCCGACCGGTCCTGATCCGGATCGACGGCGAGGAGATCGGAGAACGCTTCGAGCGGGACTACCCCGGTCACGCGGGTCGCCGCCTGGAGTAGCCGACGTTTTACCCCCCCACCGCGAAACCCGACCATGACGGAACTCGTGACCTTCGGCGAGACGATGCTCAGGCTCTCGCCGCCGCGACACGACCGGATCGAAGTCGCAGACTCGTTCGAGGTGCGTGCGGCGGGCGCCGAGAGCAACGTCGCCGTCGCCGCCGCTCGACTCGGCACCGACGCGCTCTGGACCTCGAAGCTCCCGGACTCGGTGCTCGGACGACGGGTCGTCGCCGACCTCGCGCGGTACGGGATCGAAACCGACGTCGTCTGGTCCGCAGAGGGGAGGCAGGGGACGTACTACCTCGAGTTCGCGGGCGAGCCGCGGGGGACGAACGTGATCTACGACCGCGCGGACGCGGCGGTCACGACGACGCAGACCGATGAACTCCCGATGGAGCGGATCGAAGGCGCGGAGGTGTTCTACACGAGCGGGATCACCCCCGCGCTCTCCGAGACGCTCGAGGAGACGACCGCCGATGTGCTGGCGCGCGCGAACGATGCGGGCGTCGAGACGGCGTTCGACCTGAACTACCGCTCGAAGCTGTGGAGCACAGAGAAGGCGAGAGACGTCTGTGAGGGGCTCTTCCCCTCGGTCGACACGCTCGTCGTCGCGGAACGCGACGCGAGGCGGGTGCTCGACGCCGACGGGGATCCGGAGGGGATCGCAACGGGGTTGGCGGCGGAGTGGGGCTTCGAGACCGTCGTTCTCACCCGGGGTGCGGAGGGTGCGCTCGCGGTGAGCGGGGGGTCAGTGACCGAACAGCGGGCGTTCGAGACGGAGACGGTCGACCCGATCGGCACGGGTGACGCGTTCGTGGGGGCGTTCCTCGTGCGCCGGATCGAGGGCGACCGGGTCGACCGCGCGCTCTCGTACGGCGCGGCGACCGCGGCGCTCTGTCGGACGATCCCGGGCGACGTCGCGCTCGTCACTCCGGAGGAGGTCGAGCGGGTGTGCGAGGGGGAAGCGGCGGCTATCTCGCGCTGACGTTGGGTCCGAGTGACCGGACGGGCGGGAATGGTGGTAGCGTCCCGTCCATCCGCGTGGACAGCCTCGTTGCTGTCGTGGAGAAAACGCCCTCCGGAGGGATGCACACCGGGGAGGTATATCAATCCTGAGTGCGTGTTCGTCGTCCGCACACGACCGGCCAAACGGCTAACCACCGTCGTCCCGTCCACACGGTATGACCCACGTCGTGATCATCGGTGCGTACGGGAGCGCGGGCGTCGCCGTCGCACAGGGACTCGCCGACGAGGACGTGACCCTCACGCTCGTCGACGACGGCGAACCCGGCGGCGGCCTCTGCATACTCAGGGGGTGTATGCCCTCGAAGGAGGTGCTCTCGGCGGGAGCCCATCGGTTCCAGGCACGGAACGACCACCGAGTTCTCGGCACTCCGGAGGTCGATCTCGAGGCGGTCGTCGAGACGAAAGACGACCACGTCTCGGGCTTCGCCTCCCACCGTCGCGCGGCCGTCCACGACCTCGCCGAACGCGAGAACGTCGAGTTCCTCCACGAGACCGCCCGGCTCGTCGATTCCGAGACG
>SKWB01000336.1 GCA_007129135.1 Halococcaceae archaeon
AGGACTCCATCGTCTCGGCGTCGTAGTGGTCGGCGGTGAAGATGATCTCCTTCGCGCGGCCTTCGCCGACGATGTGTCGGAGCCGCTGGGTGCCGCCCCACCCGGGGAGCAGTCCCAGATTGTGCTCCGGCTGACCGAAAGTGGACCGTTCGCTCGCGATCCGGAGGTCGGCGCAGGTCGCGAGCTCCATCCCACCGCCGAGACAGTAGCCGTCGATGGCGGCGAGCACCGGCATCGGGAGCTCTTCGAGCCGCCCGAAGGTCTTCTGACCGAGCCGCGAGAGCTCCGCGGCCTCGATGCCGGTTCCTGCCGCAGCGGTCGAGGCGTCGAAGCCGGCTGAGAAAGCCCGATCCCCCGCCCCGGTGAGGAGCACCGCCCTGACCTCGCGCTCCTCGAACTCGTCGATCGCGTGATCGATCTCCCGGATCATATCGGTCGTGATCGTGTTCATCCGGTGTGGGCGGTCGATCGTGAGGTGGGCGACGTCGTCTACGATCTCGACGGAGATGGCTTCGTACTCGAAACTCCCCCCGTCCTCCTCGCCCCCGTAGAACCCGCCCTCGTCGGCGGCCTCGCGGAGGTACGCTGCCGGCTCGTAGCGCTCGGACCCGGTCTCCTCGGAGAGCGACTCGAGCGTCTCGACCAGCGAGTCGAGCCCGTAGGAGTCGGCCACCTTCGCCGGCCCCTCCGGCCAGCCGCCGCCGAGCGTCGTCGCCTCGTCGATCGCCCGCGCGTCCGCGACGTCGTTCCCGATCAGTTTCGCCACCTCGTTCGCCATCACCGCGGTCAGCCGGGCTTCGATCGCCTCGCTGCCCTCGTCCGGGGGGATCTCCGCGCCGCCCTCGTCGTAGTCGTAGAAGCCCCGGCCGCTCTTCTTCCCGAACGCCTCGGCCTCGACCTTCTCGACGAGCAGCGGGCAGGGCTCGTAGGCGTCGCCGAGCGTCTCGTGCATGTACTCGAGGACGTGGTAGCCGACGTCGATGCCGACCTGGTCTGCGAGCTCGAAACTCCCCATCGGCTGGCCCATGTCGTACTTCACGGTCGAGTCGACCTCGGAGATCGTCGCCTCGTTCGAGTGGACGATCCAGGCCGCCTCGTTCATCAGGGGCACGAGAACCCGGTTGACGATGAAACCGGGGCTGTCCTTGTGGACGCGCACCGGCGACTTCCCGAACGCCTCGGCGAGTTCCTCCGTGAGTTCCAGCGTCTCCTCTGCGGTGTGTGCCCCCGAGATGACCTCGACGAGGTCCATCCGAACGGGTGGGTTGAAGAAGTGCATCCCGCAGAACCGTTCGGGGCGTTCGGTGACCTCCGAGAGCTCGGTGATCGAGAGGCTAGAGGTGTTCGTCGTGAAGATCGCGTCCTCGGGTGCGTAGCGCTCGACCTCCCCGTAGACCTCCTTCTTGATCTCCATCTTCTCGGGGACCGCCTCGATGAGGAAGTCGGTCTCAGCCACCGCCTCCTCCATCTCGACGACCGGCGTCACGCGTGAGAGGGCGGCCTCGGCCTCCTCCTCGCTGATCCGATCGCGCTCGGCGAGCTTCCCCAGGCTCCACTCGATCTGGTCGTAGCCGTTCTGGACGAACTCCTCGGTGATATCGCGCATCACGACGTCGTAGCCCGCGAGCGCCGCCACCTCGGCGATGCCGTGGCCCATGTTGCCCGCGCCGAGAACGGTTACGGTGTTGATCTCCTCGATATCCATACGCGCCACTGTGGTAGGCAGCCAGTTCAACGTTTCCGTTGCCGCCGGAATAAACCCGAAGGAAGTTCATCTCGGGTTACGAACGTTTTTCACCGAGAGCGTGGTCATCGCTCACATGGAGTTCGGACTCACCGAGGAGCAGGAGGCCGTCCGCGAGGAGGTCAGACGCTTCGCTGAGAACGAGATCGCGCCAGTGGCGAGCGAGCACGACGTCGAAGAGCGCTACCCCCACGAGGTGATGGAGCCCGCCGCGGAGATGGGGCTCACCGGCGCACACCTCCCGATCGAGTACGGCGGGGCGGGCTACGATCCGGTCGAAGTGGCGATGATCACCGAGGAGCTGTTCGCCGTCGATCCGGGGATCGCCCTCTGTATCACCTCCGCAGCCTTCGGCGCGGACGCGATCATGGAGTTCGGCACCGACGAGCAGAAAGAGCGGTATCTGGAGCCGATCGCCACGGGCGAGGCGGTGATGGGCGCGGCGATCAGCGAACCCGACACCGGCTCGGACGTCTCCTCCGTCTCGACGACCGCCGAGAAGGACGGCGACGAGTGGGTGATAAACGGCAACAAGATGTGGATCACGAACGGCTCGGTAGGCGACTACTTCGTCGTGATGTGTCTCACCGATCCCGAGGTCGAAGACCGCTACTCGGGCTTCTCACAGCTCCTGATCGAGTCCGACAGGGACGGGTTCAGCGCCGAGAAGATCACCGGGAAGCTCGGGATCAGGGCCTCCGACACGGCCGAACTCGTCTTCGACGACGTCCGTGTGCCCGAGGAGAACCTGATCGGCACCCGGGGAATGGGCTTCCTCCAGCTGATGCAGTTCTTCGACGAGACCCGGACGATGGTCGCCGCCCAGGGCGTCGGCATCGCGAAGGGAGCGTGCGATCGGGCACTCGAGTACGCCCAGGAGCGCGAGCAGTTCGGCCGGTCGATCTCCGAGTTCCAGGCGATCCAGCACAAACTGGCGGAGATGCACACGGCGACCGAGGCGGCCAGAAACCTCACCTACAAGTCCGCCTGGGCGGTCGAGAACGAGGGCGGGTCGCTCACCGCGCTCGCCTCGATGGCGAAGGAGTACGCCTCGCGGGTCGCCGTCGAGACCGCCGACGAGGCCGTCCAGATCCACGGCGGGGCGGGCTACGTCAACGACTTCGACGTCGAACGGCTGTACAGGGACGCGAAGATCACCCAGATCTACGAGGGGACGACGGAGATCCAGAAGAACATCATCGCGCGCGAACT
>SKWB01000025.1 GCA_007129135.1 Halococcaceae archaeon
CGAGGGCCTGGAGATGGGCGCGACCTGCGCCGCGGCCGCGAGCGGGGCGTGGAAGCTCGCCGAGGAGGGGGAGTTCGGTCCGGACGACACGGTCGTCCTCCTGAACACCGGCACCGCGAACAAGGACGCGGACGTGCTGCGCAGCCACCTGATGGGCCAGGGCGTCTGACTCCGAGCCGCCTCAGGCTCTCGTCCACCAGAACGCGAACGCCGCGAGGAGCACCACGAGCCCGCCGAGGAAGAACAGGACCCCGGGATCGGTCAGTGCGAGGTCGAACAGCGGATCGGTCACTCCCGGATCCGTCGGCTCGGTCTCGACAGCGACCGCGTCGGCCTCCGGCTCGGGTGCGAGCGCCGCCGCGACCTGCTGGATCAGCGCGCTCACGAACCCGAGCAGCGCGACCGCCCCCAGGAGCCTCGTGAGCGCGTCGCGAACGTCCCGCTCCCGCTCGTCCCCGAGGACGACGATCGTCGGGGCGTCCGCCGGGGCGAACACCTCCATCTCGCGGCCTTTCTCCGAGTAGACCGTATCGACGACCTCGATCAGCCCCGCCTCGCGGAGCTTCCCGACGTGGTAGCGGGCGTTCTGCACCGAGAGGTCCGTCCGATCGGCCACTCCGGAGACGGGTCCCGGCTCCTCCTGGAGGGCGACGTACACCCTCCGAGTGGTCTCCGAGGAGAGCGCGTCGAGGACCGCGTCGGCGTCGGCGCTGTCAATACCGATCACCCGCGGCTCGCCCGACGGCTCCGCGTCGGAGTCGGTCGGGAGCAGGCCCGCCATCGCTCTCTCTACCGTCGACCGGCGCAAAGCCGTTTCGGAGCGGAGGGGTTTTCGCGGACGAACGGTAATCGGATGGCGTGCTCTCGCTCGCGAGTTCGCTCGCCGCCGGTGTCCTCCTGGGGCTCTCGCTCGCGGCACCGCCGGGCCCGATGAACGCCATCATCGCCGAGGAGAGCGTTCTGCGGGGGTGGACCGCGGGCGTTCGCGCCGGGCTGGGTGCGATGAGCGCCGACGGCGTCTTCTTCGTCGTCGCGCTCGCGGGCGTCGCGACCGTCCTCCAGAACGCCCCCGGCGCGCGGGCGGCGATGATGGCCGTCGGCGGCCTGCTGATGGTCTACTTCGCGATCGGCGCGGCCCGGAGTGCGAGGGGCTCGTTCACCGAGGACGAGGTCGGCGAGTCGACGGGGTTCAGGAAGACGTTCGGGCTCTCGCTGACCAACCCGTACCAGGTGCTCTGGTGGCTCACGGTCGGCGTGACGCTCTTGGATCCGGGCACGCTCTCGTTCGCGCTCCCGGGCGTCGGTACGCTGGCAGTCTCGACCGGGAGCGCCGCGATCGTCGTCGGCTTCTTCGCGGGCATCGCGATCTGGATCGTGACGTTCCCGGCGGCGCTGGTCGCGGCGGGCGAGCGCGCGGACTGGTTCGCCCCGGCGGTCGCCGTCGGCAGCGCGTTCGTTCTCCTGGGGTTCGGCCTGCTCTTCCTCTACGGCGCGGCGAGCGACCTCACCACTCTTCTTCGGTGACGTCCATCTCGGGCACCTCGAGTTCGAGCCACTCGCGGAACCAGCGCACGCGCTTGAGCCGCTCGTGGGCCATGCTCTCGGCCGCGTCGCTCTCCACGCGGGAGACGGCCTCCTCGCCGCGTTTGAGCACGCGCTCGACCATCGTCGCGGCGTCCATGTGCGAGCGGGCCTCGTAGCCCATCCGGAGCAGCATGAGCGTCACGCCGTTCGCGCCGACCTTGTCCAGCAGGTCGGCCTCGATCAGACAGCGCGCCTCGAGCGAGAGGTCGGCGAGCGGACCCCGGTAGGAGTGGTTCACGATCGCCCGACAGACCTCATCCACGAACGACTGGGGGTACTCCCCACGCGAAGCGAGATACTCGCGGGCGACGCGCGCACCCTCCTCTGCGTGGACGTCCTGGTCGGCGTCGAGCTTCGCCACGTCGTGAAAGAGCGCGGCCACGCGGGTGACGTCGGGGTCGGCGCCCTCGGCGCGGGCGAGCTCCTCCGCGAGGTCGACCACGTTCATCGTGTGGGCGTATCGGTAGTCCGCCGAGTGCCACGGATACCACCGCATTCGGCCGCCCTCGCTCTCGTTGGCGACGCTCGCGGCGAGATACTCGTAGACGAACTCGCACATCTCCTCGAACTCCTCGTCTGAGACGGGCGTCTCCTTTATTTCGACACCCATAGAGACACCTCGGGAACCGGGCTAGCGTTCATTCTTAGGGGATAAAACGTGTGTCGCTCTCTTGAGCGTTACGACACGGTATCACACGGTCTCTCCACCGAACCCGGAAAACGAAATCGCCTTCGGCGAGCGCCCTCAGTGGTCAGTATGACCGATCCACTCTACCTCGCCGACGCCGGTCTCCGACGCTTCGAGGCGACGGTCGAACGAGCGCTCGACGACCGGGTCGTCCTCGATCGGACCGGCTTCTACCCGACCGGCGGCGGCCAGCCCCACGACACCGGGGCGCTCTCGGTCGGTGATCGGACGTGGCCCGTGACCGACGTGCGGAAGCGGGACACGATCTACCACACGGTGGGTGAGGCGGAGCCGCCCGAGGTGGGAACCGTCGTCGAGGGCCGGATCGACTGGGACCGACGCCACGCCCACATGCGCTATCACACCGCCCAGCACCTCCTCTCGGCCTACCTCCTCGACACCTACGACGCGCCCACGACCGGCAATCAGCTCTACGCCGACCGTGGCCGTCTCGACTGCGGCTACGACCGGTTCACCGACGAGGATCTCTCGGCGATCGAAGCCGGCCTGAACGACCTGGTCGCCTCCGACCTTCCCGTCCGCTGGTACGAACTCGACAGGGCGGCCGCGGAGGCGGAGCTCGACCCCGAACGGACGCGACTCGACCTGCTCCCCGAGAGCATCACCGAGGTGCGGATCGTCGAGATCGGCGACGCCGACGACCCGTACGACCGGACCGCCTGCGCGGGGACCCACGTCGAGTCGACGGCCGGGATCGGGAGGGTACGGGTAACCGGCCGGGAGACGAGGGGGAGCGACGAGGAACGGATCGCGTTCGTGCTGGAGGGATCGAGCAACTGACCGTGGAGATCCGACGGGTGATCCCCCGGGACGCGATCCCGAGCGTCGACGACCCCGAGTTCGCCGACCGCTACGACGGCGACCCCGACGACGAGGTGATCGTCGTCGACGCGGAGCGGGCGAGGGCGTACCCGGTCAGGTATCTCCACTACCACGAGATCGTCAACGATCGGGTGGCGGACCCGGCGGGAACCGACTCGCCGGGCGACGGGGGCGTTCCGATCGCGGTCACGTGGTGTCCGCTCTGTGCGAGCGCGGTCGTCTACGACCGCCGGGTCGGGGGCGAGCGACTGACCTTCGGCGTCTCGGGGAAGCTCGCCGACGACGACCTCGTGATGTACGACCGGGAGACCGACTCCGAGTGGAAGCAGTCGAGCGGTGCGTGTATCGCGGGCACGTACGGGGGCGAGCGGCTGCGGGTGCTCCCCGCCGCGATGACGAGCTACGAGCGCTTTCGCGAGAGCCACCCGGACGGGGTGGTCCTCGCCCCACCGGGCGGGGAGAGCGAGGCGAGCGGACCGGGCGACGAGCCGGAGCCGATCGACTACGACGACGCACCCTACCGGCGCTACTTCGAGACCGAGGGCTTCGGCCTCGACGCGCATCGGGGAGAGGGCTCGCGGGAGTGGGATCGGGAGGACATCGACCCGAAAGCGGTCGTTCTGGGGATCGAGAGCGACGACGAGGCGCTCGGCGTCCCGGTGGAGGTCCTCGAGGAGGCAGGCGGCGTCGTTCGGGTCCCGGTCGGGATGATCGGCGCCGTGGTGTTCGCGACCGACGAGGGAATCCACGCGTTCGCCGACCCGGGGATCGAGTTCGAACGTGACGGCGAGGTGTTCCGCGGCGACGGGACGACCTGGGACGGTGCGACCGGGGAGGCCGCGGACGGCAGGCGCCTCGACCGGCTCCCAGCACGGCGGCTGTTCGCCTTCGCCTGGCAGGACGACCACGGTCCGGACGCGTTTCTGACCGACCAGCCGGAGGACGGGCGGTAGCCCTGACCCGAAACCGATAACTCGGCGACGCTCGCAGGACACCTGTGCGCGTCGAGAACAGCTTCATCCTCGCGGAGGGCGTCGGCGAACTGACCGAGCAACGCCTCTGGGACCACGGCGTCACCCACTGGGACGAGTTCTGTTCGGTCCCGGGAATCGGCGAGAGCACCTGCGCCTCGGTCGAGTCGTTCATCGACCGGGGCTACGACGAACTCGACGCCGGCAACGCCCGTTTCTTCGCCGAGCGGCTCCCCTCGGCCGAGCGCTGGCGGCTCTACGAGAACTTCCGATCCGATGCTTGCTTCTTCGACATCGAGACGACCGGCCTGAGCAAACACCGAGACGTCGTGACGACGGTGAGCTTCCATCGGGACGGGGAGACGACGACGCTCGTCAGAGACGACGACCTCACCCGAGAGCGCGTTCGCGAGGAACTCGCGGGCGCCTCCCTGCTCGTCTCGTTCAACGGCGCCCGGTTCGACGTCCCGTTCCTCGAGACCGCCTTCGACCTCTCGATCGACACCCCACACCTCGATCTCATGTATCCCTGTCGCTCGGCCGGGCTCACGGGCGGCCTGAAGCGGATCGAGCGCGAGGTCGGGATCGGCCGCGAGGAGGAGGGCGTCGACGGCCTCGAGGCCGTCCGCCTCTGGAAGACCTACGACCGGTACGGCGACGAGAGCGCGCTGGAACGGCTCGTGCGGTACAACCGCGAGGACACGGAGAACCTCGCGACGCTCGCGGACCACGTCGCGGACGAACTCGACCGCGACGTCTTCGGGCCCTATCGCTGATCAGCTCCGGGAGAGCTCGACGAACGCACCGCCCTCTACGGCCGAGAGCGGTTCGTAGTCGGCGACTCGGGCGACTAAGTTCACCGGCGAGGCCGCCCGCGGTTCCTCGCCCTCGCTCGCGGGCGTCGGTCCCCAGAAGAGACAGAGCGCGTTCCCGGCCGGCCAGTAGGCGATCGTCCCCGGCTCGACAGCTTCCCGAGCGTTCTCGGGGCCGACGTCGACGTCGGTCCGGAAGTAGAGTTCGTCGCCCCATCGCGACGCCTCGCCCGACAGGGGAAGCGCGGTGTCGAGGGCCCGGACGGTCTCGGGTGCCTCGTCGGACCAGTCCGCGGCGAGGGTGAGGTCGTCGACGCGGAGTTCGAGGTCGGGCATACGGGATGGTCGTTCCCGGTACGATAAAAACCACTCCCACCGACGTGGGTGACGGTTTTCTCCCCCCACCGAGAACTCCGTCTATGGCAGGAGACGACGGAGACACCCCCCAGGACGGGGAGGGAACCGACGGGGAGGCCGGCTCCACGGTCGAACTCGCCTACGCCGGGATCGGGACGTTCCTCAAAACACCGCAGAGGGAAGTGAACGCGCTCTCGGACGAGCAGGTGGCGGTGCTCGGCGTCCCGTACGACGGCGCGGTGAGCAACCGGCCGGGCGCGCGCTACGGTCCGGCGGCGATCCGACGCGAGAGCGGCTGGTGGGCGTATTTGGGAGGATACAAGGGTGGGTTGACGAACCTCCAGACCGGGCGGGAGGTCGACCTCTCGGCGATCTCGGTCGCCGACTGCGGGGACGTCCCCGTCTTCCCGATGAGTCACGAGAAGACGGCCGGGGCGATCCGAGCACACGTCGCGGCGGCCGCCTCGACCGGCGCGTTCCCCATGCTGCTCGGCGGCGACCACTACTGCACCTACCCCTCCTTTCGCGGGTACGCAGAGGGCGCGGGCCACGACCGCGTCGGGCTGGTACAGATCGACGCCCACTCCGACACCGTGGGAGAGAGCGCCGTCTTCGGGAGCGAGTTCCACGGCTCGAGCACGAACCTGATCGCCGAGAGCGACCGCGGGAGCTTCGACTCGATCGCGCAGGTCGGCCTTCGCGGGTACGAGTCGCCCGGCTTCTTCGAGTTCGCGGAGGAGGCGGGAATGGACGTCCAGACCGCGCGGGACGCCCGCGAGCTAGGGATCGAGGAGGCCGTGAGACGAGCGCTCGAGGCGGCCGGCGAGGGGGCGGATTCGATCTACGTCACCGTCGACATCGACGCGGTGGACCCGAGCGCCGCACCGGGCACCGGAACCCCGGTTCCAGGCGGGTTGACGGCGGACGAGGCGCTCCGGGTGATGGAGACCCTGGGGGCCGACGAGCGCGTCGGCGCGCTCGACCTGATGGAGGTCGCTCCGAACTACGACCCGACGGAGACGACCGCCCGCCTGGCGGCGTCGCTGCTCGTCACGGCGCTCGAACGACGATTCGCCGAGGTCGAGGGATAGAGCTTTTCCGTCACTCCGCACAGGCGAACCATGCGCGTGTTCGTCTCGGCGGATATGGAGGGGGCCAGTGGAATCGCGACCGCAGAGGACGTCGTGAAGGGCTGCGAGGAGTACTCTCGGGGGCAGGAGCTCCTCCACCGGGACGTGAACGCGGCGGTAGCGGGGGCGTTCGAGGCCGGGGCGAGCGAGCTGCTCGTCAACGACGCGCACTCGACGATGCGGAACCTTGACCGGGAGCGACTCGACGAGCGAGCGGCGCTGATCCGCGGAGCCACGAAACCCCGGTCGATGGTCGAGGGAGTGGGAAGAGAGCACGACGTCGCGTTCTTCGTCGGCTACCACGCGATGGCCGGCACGCCGAACGCCGTGCTCAACCACACGGTCCTCGCACACGAACTGCTCCGACTCCGGGTGGGAGACGACGAGGTGGGCGAACTCGGGTGGAACGCCCGGTTCTGTGCCGCCCTCGGCGTCCCTGTCGGTCTGGTGAGTGGCGACGACGCCACCGCTGCGGAGGCGCGGGCGGCGCTCGGCGACGTGGAGACCGTCGCCGTGAAGGAGGGGATCGACCGGTTCAGCGCCCGGTGCCGGCCGATCGCGGAGACCGGAGGGGAGATCCGCGAGGCGGCCGCACGGGCGGTCGAGCGAGTCGACGAGTTCGAGATCGAAGAGCCGGAGGAACCGACGCGGATCGAGGCCGACTGGTCCGCGACGAACCACGCGGCGCGAGCCGCCGGCCTCCCGGGCGTCGAGCGGATCGCCGGCCGGACCACCCGTGTCGAAGCGGAGAGCTACCCAGAAGTGTTCGAGCAGGCGGTCGCGATGTGCCGGGCGGGGGCGGCCGGTCGAAACGAGTTCTACGGGTAAGCCGGGGGTATAATTCACCTCTCCTCGTGGGTCGTACATGGAGTTTCCAGGGGCGGAGACGATCGACCCGCTGCTCGACGAGATCGAGTTCCCTGCGTTCGTCGAGGCGCACTACGAGCCGCCGACATCCTCGGTAGAGGAGGTCGAGGCGGCCACCGAGGAGGCGCTCACACGACTCCCGTGGGCCGACCTCCCGCCAGGGGCGACGGTCGTGATCGGACTGGGGAGCCGCGGCGTGACCGATGTCGTCCCGGTCGCGCGGTGTGTCGTCGAGGGGGTCAGAGAGCGCGGGTTCGAACCGGTCGCGATCCCCGCGATGGGGAGCCACGGCGGGGCGAGTGTGGCGGGTCAGCGGCGAACCCTCGAGTCGCTCGGTCTCACCGAAAACACTCTCGACTGTCCGATCGACGCCCGGATGGAGACCGGAGAGGTGAGGGGGATACCGGTCGCGCGGGCGGCGCTGGAGGGTGACGCGCTGCTCCCGGTCAACCGGGTGAAACCGCACACGAACTTCGACGGGCGACTCGAGAGCGGTCTCTGTAAGATGCTCGCGGTGGGCTTCGGGAAACGTGCTGGTGCGCGCGTCTTCCACGAGCGGGCCGTGACCGAGGGCTACGTCCCGACGATCGAGGGGACGGTCCGGACCCTCCGCGACGAACTGACGGTCCTCGGCGGGGTTGCGATCGTCGAGAACGCGCGGGACGAGACCGCGCTGATCGAGGGGATCCCGGGCGGGGAGCTACTCGAGCGCGAGTCCGCGCTCCTCGAGGAGGCGAAGGAGTACATGGCGACGCTGCCGTACGACGACCTCGACGCCCTCGTCGTCGATCGGATCGGGAAGGACGTCTCGGGGACCGGGATGGACACGAACGTCATCGGTCGGTTCGGCGTGCTCGGTGCCGAGGAGCCCCCGGTGCCGGAGATCGACCGGATCGCCGTCCTCGGTCTGACCGAGGCGACCCACGGGAACGGCCACGGGATCGGCCTCGCGGACGTGACGACCGTCGACGTGATCGAGTCACTCGCGCTGGACGAGATGTACGCGAACGCGCTCACGAGCGGGTCGCTCTCGCGCTCGCGGCTTCCGGTCGCGCTACCGACCGACGAACACGCCGTCGCCGCCGCCCTCACCTCCGCCGGACCCTACGATCCGGAGAGCGCCCGGGTCGTCTGGGTTCGGGATACGGGACACCTCTCGACGCTCCGTATCTCGAGGGCACTGGCGGACGAACGGGTCGACGGCCTCTCGATCGGGGACTCGGTCGCCCTCTCGTTCTCGGAGGGAAAGGCCACCTTCTCCGGCTGACCGGCGACTGATCGACCCGCTTCTCGAGAGCCCTCTCCGGTAGCGCCACGGCTGCCAGAAAGTTCATTACTGACGATCGGTAGGTCCGGGTAACGTATCCGATACAATGAGGTGTTTTTCCTGAGATGAAGCGTCGACGGCTCCTCGCGAGCCTCGCGGGCGCGTGCGGAACGGCGCTGGGCGGCGGCGTCGCGGCCCTCACCGTCGGGACCGACCAGGTCGCGGCGAGCGCGCGACGACGTGCCCCCTCGGAGGTCAGGATGCAGGCCCTTCCGACCCCGGCGACCGTCGCCGGCCGGACGGAGGAGACGGTGAGCGTCGCGGTAGCGGACGTCGACGACGTCACGGGACGGATCGTCGGCGAACGCCGAGAGGCCGGGACGGATACGCTGCTCGGACGGGTAGAGGGTCCCCCGGTCGGTGAGGTCTCCGGGATCGTGACCCTCGAGTTCGACCGGCCGCCGCTCAACGACCGGTGGTACTACGCGGTCGGGGTCGAGTCCGAAACCGGGAGCCGACGACTCTGCGAGTCCGATCCGCTCCGGGCGTCGGGGGGCGGTGTGGTCCCCACACCGCTGGCCGACGCGCCCGAACCCGGACGGTTCGACCACGGTCGGCTCGGCGTCGAGGAGGGTCGGTACGAACTGACCCACGTCTGGCGGGATGACGACGGCACGCACTGGCGGGTCGAGTACGCCCTCGCGAAGTCGGCCTACGAGCGCGCTCGGGGGCGCGCTCGGGGCTACGTCGGGTCGTTCGCCGATGCGAGCGTGAACCGGTACGCCGGCCACCTCGGGGAGGTCATCTCGCGGGAGGCGCGGCCGGTCGACGACCAGCGTCTCGGGCGGGGATTCGACGACGCCGAGGCGTTCTCACTCGCCGTCCGCTACGTCCAGTCGATCCAGTACGCCCTCGACAGCGAGACGAAGGGCACCCACGACTACCACCGGACGGTCGAGGAGACGCTCGTCGACTGTCTCGCCGACTGCAAGGACGCGACCTACCTGCTCTCGGGGATCCTCTCGCAGGAGCCCTTCGGCTACGAGACTGCGCTGGTCTTCCAGGCTAACCACGTCCTCCTGGGCGTGCGCGGCGAGGACCTCCCCGGCGAGTACGACGACGCCGGACGGCTCTCCGCGCTCGACGGCGAGTACGTCCCGATCGAGACGACCGCTCGTTGGCCGATCGGGGCCTACCCCGATCGACCGGTCGTCGCGATCTTCGACGGCGAACGCTGGCCCTACGTCAACGGCGAGGCGCTCGGTCCGACGCTCGAGACGCAGATCGACCAGTTCCGCACCCACTACGGCTAGTTCCGGCGATCCGTTCCGCGAGGTGGGGGAGTTAACGGAGCACACACCGACCGTGGCGCATGGCCAACGATCCGACGTACGGAGTGACCGTCGCGTTCGACCGGCGTGTCGAGACCCGTGACGGCGTCCGCCTCTCGACCGACGTCTACAGGCCCGCGGACCCGGAGACGGGCGAGCCGATAGACGAGCCGATGCCGGCGCTGCTCGAACGCACGCCGTACGACAAGCGTGCGAGAGAGCGCGTCGAGAACGCAGGCCGGTACTACGCGAAACGTGGCTACGTCGTCGCGCTCCAGGACGTCCGCGGGCGCTACGCGAGCGAGGGCGAGTTCTACCTGCTGAAGAACGAAGCCGAAGACGGCGCGGACACGGTCGAGTGGCTCGCCGGTCGGGCCTACTGCGACGGCCAGGTCGGGACGATGGGTACCTCCTACATGGCCTGGGTCCAGACCGCGCTCGCGACCCAGGATCCCGAGGGCCTCGCCGCCATGTTCGTCAACCAGGGCGCGGCGAACGCCTGGGAGGCGACGCTGCGACACAACGGCGCGTTCGAACTGCGCTGGCTCACCTGGGCGCTCACGCTCGGCGCACCCGGCGCGCAACGGGCGCTCTCGGATCCGGACCTGCGACGGAAACTGGCCGCGACCGACACCCGCGACATGCTCGCCGAGGGCCCCGTGATCGAGGGGCAGTCGCCGCTCGCCGACCTCCCGAACTACGAGCGCTACGTCTTCGACTACGCGACGACCGGGGGTGGGAGCGAGTTCTGGGACTCGCCCTCGCTGAACTTCGCCCGCCATTACGACGGGATGGCCGACGTTCCCACCGTCTACTCCGGGTCCTGGTACGACTCCTACGCGAAGGCGACGGTCGACAACTTCGAGGCTCTCCGGGACCGGACGGAGAGCGACCAGTTCCTGATCGTGGGGCCGTGGACCCACGGCGGCCAGTCGACCTGGACGCGGACGTTCTCGGGCGAGACCGACTTCGGCGAGGCGGCGGTCGTCGACTATCTGGAGACGCGCCTGCGCTTTTTCGATCACTACCTGAAGGGGAGAGACACCTGGGCCGACCAGCCCCCGGTCGAGTACTTCCGGATGGGAACCGGTGACGGCTCGCTCGCATCGGGTGGCAGGCTCGCCCACGGCGGCGAGTGGACGAGCGCCGAGGGGTGGCCGCCGTCGGGCGTCGAAACCACGACGTACTACGCACGTGGCGACGGCACGCTCTCGACCGATCGACCCGAGGATACCGAGTCGGCGACGACCTACGAGTTCGATCCCCGTGATCCCGTCCCGACGATCGGCGGAAACTGCTCGTCGTACTACAC
>SKWB01000386.1 GCA_007129135.1 Halococcaceae archaeon
AGACCCAGCTCTGGGCGTTCGATCTCGAACGGGGCGGTGACGCCCGACAGCTCACCGATCGCGAGGAGGGCGTCCGCGAGTTCGCGTGGGGGCCGAACGGCGATCGGCTGGTGGTCTCCGCACGTGATCCCACGGACGAGGAACGCGAGTACCTCGACCGGCGCGAGGAGGGGGGACCGATCGAGACGGAACGGCTCCAGCACAAAGCGGATGGGGTGGGCTGGCTCGACACGGTGACGACGTACCTGTTCGTCCTCGAGTACGGGAGCCGGGAACTGACCCGGCTGGACGACGCCGACGGCGCTGGTGCGATGGAGCCGCTGTCGGGGCTCCAGCCCGCCTGGGCGCCCGGCGAGCGGATCGCGTTCGTCACGAACCGCGAGGGAGAGCCGGACGACTCCTACGCCATGGACGTCTGCACGATCGAGCCGGACGGTTCGGGGTTCGAGGAGCGAACGGACGGTTCACTCATGGCGAGTGGTCCGACCTGGAGCCCGGATGGATCGAAACTCGCGTTCGTCGCGGGCCAGCCCGACAACTGGTGTGTTCCCTCGACGGTCTACGTCGCCGACGAGGCCGTCCGCTCGATATCGTCGAGCCTCGACCGGACGGTCGCGCGCAACGCCGAACCCCACTGGCTCGACGAGGAGACCGTCCTCGCGCGGATCGCGAACGAGGGGAACACTCGGCTGGCCCGGCTCCCGCTCGAGGGGGGCGCCGAGTGGACGCTCGACGCTCAGGGAGAGGGACGCTCGCTGGCCCGCTGTGACGTCGCCTCCGGGACCGTGGCACTGCTCGTGAACGATCCAGCGACTGGTTTCGACCCGTACGTTCTGGACGGCGTCGACCTCGACCGAGGCGAGTCGCTCACACGGCTGGCGGACCTCAACGCGGGGTTCGATCGGGGCGACAGCTTCCCAGAGATGACCCGGATCGAGGTCGAGAGCGAGGGCGAACGGGTGGAGGCGCTCGTCTACTACCCGGACTCGTTCGATCCCGACGACCCGCTCGCTCATCCCCTCGTCGTCGGGATCCACGGCGGCCCGATGTCCCACGACGAGCCGGTTCGGAGCTTCGAGTTCGCCTACTGGACCTCGCGCGGCTACCTCGTGATGCGACCGAATTATCGAGGAAGTTCCTCCTACGGCCGCGCGTTCTGCGAGAGCCTCAGGGGACGGTGGGGCAGCCACGAGGTGACCGACATCGCCGCCTGCACCGAGGCGCTCGTCGAGCGCGGTTGGGCCGAGGCGGACCGCCTGTTCGTCACCGGCTTCTCCTACGGCGGTATCTCGACGGCGTTCTTGGTCTCGCAGACGGATCTCTACACCGCGGCGGCGGCCGAACACGGCATCTACGACCTCCGGTCCTGTTTCGGCACCGATGACACCCACCGCTGGCTCCAGAACGACTTCGGCCTGCCGTGGGAAGAGAGCGAGAGCTACGACGCCGCCTCCTCGATCACGGACGTGGCAGGGATAGAGACGCCGCTGCTCGTCACCGCCGGGGGCGAGGACTGGCGCTGTCCCCCCTCACAGGCCGAACAGCTCTACGTGAGCGTGAAGAAGCGGGACGTTCCCTCGAAGCTCGTCGTCTACCCCGACGAACACCACGCGGTGGGCGAGCCGGACCGGGCGATCCACCGCTACGAGCAACTGGCGACCTGGTTCGAGCGGTTCGACCCGGCCCGCGAGTGAGTACCCCTTCGCCACCGCTTTACCCCCGCCACGAGTGGGTGGCTCATGCTACCGATCGCCGATCCCTTCGAGTACGAGTACCGCGGCTGTGACCTGCTCTACGGGCGCGGCCGAGCGGCCGACCTCGGCAGCTACCTCGGAGGGCGAGGGTACGAACGTGCTCTCGTCGTCTGTGGGTCGAGCGTCGGATCGAACGAGGCGCTGATGGAGCCGATCAGACAGGGGCTCGGCGACCGGTACGGAGGGACGTTCGACGGTACCACGCCGGAGAAACGCGTCGAGACCGCGTTCGAGGCGGTCGAGCGGGCAGCGGCGACCAACGCGGACGTCCTCGTGGCCGTCGGCGGGGGGAGCAGCCTCGACACCGCCCGGCAGGCGAGCCTCCTCGCGACGGACGGTCGATCGCTCTCGGACCTCCGGGCGGAGGCACACGAGGGGGAGGTCCGGTCGCTGGAGCCGACGGACGATCCCCTCCCCGTGGTCGTGATCCCGACGACGTTCTCCGGTGCGGACATCTCGGCGGGCGGCTCCCTCGAGGTGCTCTCGGCGGCTGATTCGCCGACCGGCCAGCCGATCACGGTGAGCGGGTCGGCGATGCCGATAGCGGATCTGGCCGATCCGGCGCTCGTCGAGACGAGTCCGGAGAGCGTCCTGTCCGGATCCGCGATGAACGGCCTCGACAAGGGGATCGAGACGCCCTATGCAAGGGACGCGAACCCGGTGAGCGACGCGCTCGCGGTCCACGGCCTCCGGCTCATGAGCGACGCCCTGCCGCGAATCGTCGGGGAACGGATCGGTGGGCACGGGGACGAGGACGGAGAGCCGGCGATGGACCGGGCGGTCGTCGGCTCGTTGCTCGTCCAGCTAGAGAGGAAGATCTCGATCGTCCACGCGTTCGGCCACGGATTCGCGCGGCGCTACTCCGTCCAGCAGGGGGAGGTCCACGGGGTCGTCGTCCCGCACGTCCTGGAGTTCCTCTTCTCCGAGGTCGACGCCGGCCGGGGGCTGCTCGCGGAGGGGTTCGGGATCGATCCGACGGGGCGCTCGGACGAAGCGGTGGCCGAGGCGGTCGTGGGGGCGGTAACGGAGGTCCGCGACTCGCTCGGCCTGCCAACGCGCCTCCGGGAGCTCCCGGAGACGCGCGAGGGGGACCTGCCGGCGATCGCCGCGTTCGTCGTCGACGACCCGCCGATGGAGCGCGCTCCGGTGGAGCCACCCGTCGAGGAGATAGAGCGGGTGCTCCGGGC
>SKWB01000054.1 GCA_007129135.1 Halococcaceae archaeon
ACCGAGTCGAGGAAGTTGATCCGGTAGCTCGCCGGCCCGTTGTGCGGGAGGTCCGCCGCCCGTTCGCCCGCGATACCGTAGGCGAGCGTCCCGGCGAGCGTGGCGTCGAGCGGCTTCGAGGACGACCCACAGAACGCCGCGAGCGTCGCCCCGAGCATACAGCCCGTGCCGACGACCTCGCTCATCCGCTCGTGACCGGCGCGAACCCGGTAGGTCGCCTCGCCGCCGGAAACGACGTCCTCGACGCCCGAGGCGACGACGACCGCGCCGGTCGCCTCCGCGAGGTCGGCGGCGGTCTCCTCGATGGTCTCGTACTCACCGACCGACTCGACGCCTTTCACCTCGCTCTCGACGCCCGCGATGGCGCTTATCTCGCCGTAGTTCCCCTTGATCGCGGCGAACTGCACCGAGTCGAGGAGGCTCCCCGCGACCTCGGTCCGCGTCGGCGTCGCGCCGACTCCGACGGGGTCGAGGACGACCGGAACGCCGAGTTCGTTCGCCCGCTCGCCGGTTCGGTGCAGCGCCTCGACGTTGCTGTCGGTCATCCGACCCGTGTTGAGAAGTATCGCGTCCGCCAGCTCCGCCATCTCGGGAGCCTCGCCCGGCGCGTCCGACATCACCGGGAGCGCCCCCCACGAGAGGGTGACGTTCGCGAGGTCGTTCTTGGTCACCTCGTTCGTCAGCTGCTGGACCAGTGGCTCCGCCTCGCGCACCGACGCCAGTGCGTCCGCCAGCGACTCCCCCGTCAGCTCGCTCGCCTCGGCGTGATTCACGCGAGATACCACCGGCTGGTCGGGTATAGCCGCTTCGATCGCGCTCAGCGTTCGTCGAGCGCGACGGGGACCCCTCTGCTCGCGACGTCCGCCGCGAAGCTCCCCGAGTCGGCCTCGAGCGCCTGGAACGTGTTGTAGTGGATCGGGACGACGAGGTCGGGATCGAGCTCCTCCGCGAGGTCGGCCGCGTCGTGACGGTCCATCGTGAAGCTCTTTCCGATCGGCGGGACGAACAGCGAGACGTCGAGCGTCCCGTGCTCGTCGATGGCGTCCGAGTCGCCCGTCCAAAGTACCTGCTCTCCGCCGAGCGTGACCATGAAGCCACAGCCGAAGCCCTCCGGGTGCGGGACGTTTCCATCGGCGTCTGCACGCGGCCCCCCGGGGTCGTTGTAGGCCGGAACGACCTCGATATCGACCCCGTTCACCGCGAGTTCGTCGCCGTAGCCTACCCGTTCGACCTCGTAGGGCAGCTCCTCGGGTGGCTCGACGTCCCGGCCGGTCCGCTCGGCGTCGACGTTCTCGTATACGACGACCGTCGCGTCGTCGCTCGCGACACGGCGCACGCCGTCGGAGTCGTAGTGGTGGTCGTGGGTGACGAGCACGACGTCGCCGTCTTTCGCCTCGTACTCGCGGGCCGGCGGGTGACCTACTCCCGGGCTGTCCGGCTCCCACTCCCCGGTGAGTACCCCGTACCGGCCGGGGTCGGTGTAGACGACGGCCTCCGAGGCGATCCGTGCGGTCGCGTAGCCGAGCCAGTCGACGGTGAGCTCGCCGTGTCTGACGGTCATACGTATCCCTCTCCTCACGGGGTCAAAGAGCCTCCCGTTGCGGGCCTTTATGCCGTCGCCGGGGCCATTCGGGGTATGGGACTCTCTGCGGCACTGGAGGCGAGTGGCGTCGTCTGCGTGGTCGGCGCGGGCGGGAAGAAGTCGACGCTCTACCGGCTCGCGGGGGAACTCGATCGGGCGGTCGTCACCGCCACGGTGAGGATCCCGATCTTCGACGAGGAGGTCTCGCGGGTGCTGGTCGAACCGGATCCGGTGCGGGCGGCGACCGCGCTCGCCGAAACCGATCGGTGGCCGATCGGCGTCGTTCCCGAGCGCGAGCGCGACGACCGGTATCTCGGGTACGACACCGAGTCGATCGCGACGCTCGCCGACTCGCCCGCCGAGGCGGTGCTCGTGAAGGCCGACGGGGCGCGGATGCGGCTGTTCAAGGCGCCCGACGAGCGCGAGCCGCAGCTCCCGGAGAGTGCGGACCTCGTCGTCCCGGTGGCGAGCGTCCGGACCGTCGGCCAGTCGCTCACCGAGGAGGCCGTCCACCGGCCCGAGCGCGTCTCCGCGATCACCGGACTGGAGATCGGGGATCGGATCGGTGCCGACCACGTCGCTCGCGTCCTCGTGAGCGAGCGTGGGGGGAGAAAGGACGTCCCCGATGACGCACGGGTCGTCCCCGTCCTGAACATGGTCGACGACTCGGAACTGGAACGGACCGCCCGCGAGGTCGCCGACGAGCTCCTCTCGGGCACCGAGATCGACCGGGTCGTACTCACCCGACTGATCGACGAGGAACCCGTCGTCGACGTGGTCGAGCGGTAGTCGATGCCGAGGTGGACAACGGCGGTGGCCGATCCGCGACGCGTACACTGATACGGCCCGGGAACGACAACCCGGTCGATGACCGAATCAGAGGTCGCGGCCGCGGTCCGCGAGGTCCTCTCGACCGACGCCGATCGGTTCCGCGAGCGTGCGATCTCCGACGCGGCGGTGCTGACCGACGAGATCACGGACGGGACGTTCGACAATCCACAGGCGATCGTCGGCTTCGAGTACGAGTTCTACGCGGCCGACGCCGAGACCGACGCGCTCCGGCGGGTCCCGAGGCGGTTGCTCAGGTACATCGGCTTCGAGAAGGAGCTCGGGCTCCACAACGCGGAGATGACGACCAGCCCGCAGCCGCTGAACCCCTACGGGCTGCGCGCACAGGAGATGGAGATCCGGTCGCGGCTCCTGGCGGCACTCGAGTGCACCAGGGCCGAGGGGATTCACCTCGCGAGCGACGGCATCTGGACGATCCCGCCGACCGGCGAGACCGCCCGCGAGTACCTGCTCGACAGCGTCGACGACGAGGGCATCCGGATCGCGACGAACATGAGCGACAGTGCGCGGTATCACGCCATGGCCAACGCGGAGAGCTCCGACGCGGCCATGACGCTGCGCGCACCGCACGTCACGC
The DNA here is from genome assembly GCA_007129135.1 of Halococcaceae archaeon. GTDB lineage: Archaea > Halobacteriota > Halobacteria > Halobacteriales > Halalkalicoccaceae > Natronorarus. Next base: position 3,009 of record SKWB01000054.1, read on the forward strand.
TCGAGGCCGACACCGTCATGCCCGAGAGCCTGATCACCTCGATCCAGCCCCACTACCAGGTCGCACAGGCGACGGCGCTACCGGTCTACTTCAACTACGCGCTCAGGGTGGCCGGGCCGCTGGTCGCGCTCGGGGTGAACTCGCCCTTCTTCCCGCCGGAGCTCTACGACGACGTCCCCGCCGAGACGGTCCTCGGGGACGCCTGGATGGGCAGCCGGATACCGGTCTTCGAGAGCGTGCTCAACCCCCCGACAGGTGAGGGAAAGGTCCGCTTTCCCCGGGACCTCTCGACGGTCGAGGAGGCGGTCGACCGGATCGTCACCGACGACGCGGTCGTCCCGATGCCGGTCGAGGAGACCGGGAGGTACGACGATGCGTTCGCGACGTTCAGGCGGAAACACGGCACCTACTGGCGGTGGGTTCGACCGGTCTTCGACGGCGCGACCCGGTCGGCTGCGAACGCCCGAATCGAGTTCCGACCGATCGCCGCCCAGCCCACCGTCCGGGACTCGGTCGCCTTCCTCGCCTGCTTCGCGGGGCTGCTCGAGAGCCTTCCGAACGCGGACCACCCGGTCGGCGACCTCGACTGGGAGGACGCGCGGGGGAACTTCGAGGCGGCCGTTCGCGACGGCCTCGGCGCGGACCTCCGGTGGATCACGGCCGACGGCGAGAAGACGACCGACCGTGAGGCCCTCTACGCGGATCTGTTCGCTCACGCCGAGGAGGGACTCCTGAGACGGGGGCTCTCCGAGGGCGAGGCCGCACGCTACCTCGGTCCGCTCCGGCGGCGCCTGAAGGACGGCCGCTCGCCGGCGGAGTGGAAACGCGATCGGGTGAGCGCTCGTGTGGCGAGCGGCGAGGACCTCGCCGACGCGATCACCGGGATGCAGGGCGAGTACCTGGAGAACCAGCGACGAACGCTCGTCGAGGGCAGTTTCTCGGACTGGCTGGAGTAGCTACAGCAGGTCGTCGAACGTCTCGTGCTCGTCGATCTCGACGCCGCCGGCGGTGATGCGGGCGACGTTGACGCCGTTGCCGCTCGCGGTGTCGCGCTCGACCGCGCTCTTCACGCTGCGGACCGCGACCGTCGAGGCCTCCTCGATGCTCAGGTCGGGGTCGTACTCCTGTTCGAGTACCCCGAGTGCGAACTGCGAGCCGGAGCCGGAGACGGTGTAGTCGTCCTCGAGCGTCGAGCCGAGCGGGCCGACGCTGTAGAGGTGGGTCCCCTCGGCGTCGACGCCGCCGAGCACGGGCTGGACGATGAGGAACGCGCCGCTTCGGAGCAGGTTCCCGGTGAGCGTCGAGAGCGCAGTCATGCTCATGTCCTCGCCACGGCGCTTCTCGTACAGGCTCGTCTCCACTTCGAGGGTGCTCACGAGCGACTGGGCCGCGCTGACCGACCCCGCGATGGTGAGCGCCGCGGTAGGGTGGACCTGCTCGATCTTCACGACGTGCTTGTTCGAGACCATCCGGCCGAGACTCGCCCGGCGGTCGGTCGCGAGGACGATTCCGTCGTCGAGTTTCAGCCCGACCGTGGTCGTCCCCGTCTTCGTCTCGAGCGCGTCGGCGTCGGCGCTCTCGGGCATCGGGACCGAGCCGAGTTCCGGCTCGAACGGGCTCGGCTGTCCGGGCTGTGAGGTCAACTCGGTGGGAAACGTAAAGCGGTCGTTCGGGGTTCGCATTAGCTCTCGATATCGTCCCGAGAGCAATAAACCCACTCGTTCGTGACTACGCCGCGTCCTCGTAGGCGCGCTCGAGGCTCTCGATCAGCCGGTGAAGCGGGATCGAGACCCCGTAGCGCCGGAGGTGGACGGCCAGCGGGAGCAGGACGATCCCCGCGGCGAGGCTCGTCTGGTACAGCGCGAACATCGTCTTCCGGTACAGCCTGGCGTACATCGAAGCTCAACCGAGCGCACGACGGGGGTAGTATATAACAATTGTGTCCTGACTGGAACGATGCCGATCTATCATCGACGTTCACCTCGCTTCCGTCATGCGATTCAACTCCACTTGTGAAAACATCAACCCGAGTGGGTGGTCCGACCCGCGGAGCCGTACCCATCCGGTTCCAGACGCGGCTCATCGCCGTAAGTTATGGAGATAGTGAGAGTGACGTGCGCGACCCGATCGCGGGTCGACCGGGCACGGTAGAGGTGCCGGCCGCGCGCGACCGAACCGGAACGCACTCCACGGTCGGCACACGACGGTCCGTATGAACTACCTCGTAGTGATGGAGGCGGCGTGGCTGGTGCGGGACGTCAAGAGCGTCGACGACGCGATCGGCGTCGCGGTCAGTGAGGCCGGAAAGCGGCTCAATCGAAAGGACATGAAGTACGTCGAGGTGGACGTCGGCGCGACGGGCTGTCCCGCCTGCGGCGAACCGTTCGACTCGGCGTACATCGCGGCCCAGACCGCGCTCGTCGGTCTCGCCCTCGAGATGACCGTGTTCAACGCCGAGAACGAGGAACACGCGAGTCGGATCGCGAAGAGCGAGGTCGGCGGCGCGCTGCGGGACGTCCCGCTCTCGGTCGTCGAGGCCATCGAACTGGAAGAAGACGACTGAGACGGACGGCCGTTTCGACGAGCACAACCCTTTTGTATAACTATCGGTAATTCCGGGGTATGAGGCTCCCGACCCCGCAGGACCTGCGCGAGCGTCGGATCGCGCTGGATCTCACCCAGAGCACGCTCGCCGAGCGCGCCGGCGTCTCACAGCCGCTGATCGCCCGGATCGAGGGCGGCGACGTCGACCCACGGCTCTCGACGCTGCGTCGGATCGTCAACGCGCTGGAGGAGGCCAAAGGCGACGTCGTTCGCGCCGAGGACCTGATGCACGAGGAGGTGATCGCCGTCGGGCCGGACGACGCGATCAGCGACGCCGTCGCGACCATGGACGACGAGGCCTACTCACAGCTCCCGGTGCTCCAGAACGGCGTCCCGGTGGGGAGCATCAGTCAGGGCGACCTGGTCGGCCTCGACGCCGGCGCACGCGACGAACCCGTCGTCGACCACATGGCCGAGAGCTTCCCGACCATCTCGCGAGATGCGACGCTCGACGAGATCGGCAACCTGCTCGAGCACTACAAGGCCGTGATGGTCACCGACGCCGGGGAGACGGTGGGGATCATCACCGAGGCGGACGTCGCCGCCCGGCTCTCCTGAGGCACCTTTTCGTGGTTCGGGTGTCCTCGCTCGTTTCACTCGCTGCGGGCACCACTCACCACAAAAATCTGCACCAAAGAGTCCGCTCGCTCGTCGTTTCACTCCTCGCTCACGGGTGCAGCCCTGGACCGCCACCGTACCGCCGACCCGTCTTTTGCGTCCAGCTTCGGGCTGCCTACGCGAGCGCACTCGCGGCCCTGATGATCGTCTCCTCGCCGAAGGCGGGTCCGATCAGCTGGAGGCCCACCGGCAGCCCCTCTGCTTCTCCCGCTGGAACCGAGATTGCTGGCAGGTTCGCGAGGTTCACGGGGACGGTGTTCGCGTCGATGAGGTACATCCGGAGCGGGTCCTCGAGGCTCTCGCCGAGTCTCGGGGGCAGGACGGGCATCGTCGGGCTGGCGAGGACGTCCACCTCGCTGAGCGCCGAGTCGAAGTCCTCTGCGATCCACGCCCGGGCGTCCTGGGCTTTCTCGTAGTACTTCTCGTGGTAGCCGGCCGAGAGCGCGTAGGTCCCGAGGAGGATCCGGCGTTTGACCTCCTCGCCGAAGCCCGCCTCCCGCACCGCCGCGAACGCCTCGTTCCAGTTGCCATCCGATTCGGTCGCCGGCCCGTACCGAACCCCGTCGAATCGCGCGAGGTTCGAGGAGGCCTCCGACATCGCGATCACGTAGTACGCCTCGACCGCGTAGCTGAGCGAGTCGAGACTCACCTCCTCGATCGACGCGCCCTCGGCCTCCAGCTCCGAGAGCGCCGTCTCGAACGTCTCGATTACGCGTTCGTCCGCGCCCTCGACGAGTTCGGCGGGAACGCCGATGGAGAGTCCCTCGACGTCGCCGCTCGCTGCCGCCGCGTAGCTCTCGCCCTCGCGCCGGGGCGCTCGGGTCGTCGCGTCGCGCTCGTCCACGCCGGCGATGACGTCGAGCAGTTCAGCGGCCTCCGCGACCGTCGGCGCGAACGGACCGATCTGCTCAAGGGAGTTCGCGTAGGCGACCAGGCCGTAGCGCGAGACGAGGCCGTAGGTCGGCTTGATACCGACGACGCCACAGAAGGCGGCCGGACAGCGGATCGACCCCCCGGTGTCGGAGCCGAGCGCGAGGTCGGCCTCGCCAGCGGCGACCGCCGCCGCCGAGCCACCCGAGGAGCCCCCCGGGACCCGATCCGGGTCGGCCGGGTTCCTCGTGGGGCCGAACGCGGAGGTCTCGGTGGTGGTGCCCATCCCGAACTCGTCCATGTTCGTCTTGCCGACCACGGTCGCACCCGCCCCGAGGAGCCGTTCGACGACCGTCGCGTCGTACGGCGGGACGTACTCGGCGAGCATCGCCGACCCGCAGGTCGTCCGCAGGTTCCTCGTACTGATGTTGTCCTTCACCGCGACGGTCGCCCCCGAGAGCGCCCCCTCCTCGCCCGGATCGACCGTCTCGCGGGTCACGAAGGCGTTCAGCTCGTTCATGAGACCGGCGGCCCTCGGAAGTAGCCGTCCTCGCTCTCGGGGGCGTTGCGCAGCGCCGTCTCCCGGTCCAGTCCCTCGCGGACGACGTCCTCGCGCATCACGTTGACCAGCTCCGGCTCCCGCTCGGTGTCGGGCACCTCGTCGAGCCGTTCGAACGCCTCCAGGACGTCGGCGAACTGCGCGGCGAACCGGTCGGCCTCCTCCTCGGTCAGCGAGACCCGCGCGAGCCCCGCGACGTGACGGACCTCCTCCGACGTGACGGCCCCATCGCTCATGCGCGTCGAGAGCCCCGGCCGGCGAGTAAGGGTTTCGATCCCGCTATCGCTCGATCACGCCGAGCTCTCCGGAGAACGCCTCGCCCTCGAACCACGCTACCCGCCGCTCCCCCCACCGTTCGACTCCCTCGAGGGGGAACCGCTCGGTCACCCCCTCGAAGTCGTCCGTCCCCAGCAGACACGCACAGGGCGCCTGTGGGAGCCGGTCGAGTCGCTCCCCGACCGGCCCCCCGCCGTCGCCCGGAGCCGCGAGGACGACCGGTCGGCCGGGAAACCGCACGAGCTCCGTCCCGAGGAGGTCGCTCTCGACCGGCTCCGGCCGTGGGAGCCGAAAGGTACGACGGAACCGGACGGTCGCGGCCTCGAGATCTGAGACGGCGACGACGACCGTCTCGATACCTGTCAGCGAGCCACCCGAAACCGTCACCGGGACCCGCCGCTCGATCGGGGTTCGATCCGCGATGAGGAACGGGAGGGCGTTCCGCCAGCTCTCCTCACCGAGGAACGTCGCGTCCCACTCGATCGCCAGCCCGTCCGGCCGCTCGCGACCGTCGTTCCAGGGGCCGGAGATCCCCACGCCGCGTTCGACCAGCCGCGCGCTCTCGGCGTGGAGGTCCTTCACCCTGACGCACCACGCGCAGGGACCGAGGCCCTCGTGGACGAACCGGGGCCAGAACGGCGACTCCCCTGAACCGTGTCGGGCGATCAGTTCGACGTAGCTCCGGTCCTCGAAGCCGACGACCGACATGTGCGTGACGCCGTTTCTGTGCTCGCCGCCGTAGACGGGTTCGAGACCGAGATCCGTCATCGCGTCGGTCGCTGCGTCCAGATCGGAGACGGCGATCGGGACGTGATCGAGTTCGAGGTGCACACCGGGGCGAGGGCTCGCGAGCGCAAAAGTGCGGCCCCCTTCGGAAAGGGTGATATGCGTGGCCTCTGAGCCCAACGTATGGCAGTCTCGAGCGCGCCGGGGAAGGTCTACCTCTTCGGCGAGCACGCAGTCGTCTACGGCGAGCCGGCGGTCCCCTGTGCGGTCGAGCGCCGGGCGACCGTCACCGCTACTGCCCGGTCCGACGGCGGACTCCGCGTCCACGCGGAGGACCTCTCCATCGACGGCTTCACCGTCGAGTACGAGGGCGACGACACCATCCCTCCGGACGTGGACGTCTCGACGTCGCTCGTCGAGGCGGCGATGGGCTACGTCAATGCCTCCGTCGAGCAGGCCCGCGACGCGGCCGACGCCCCCGACGCGGGCTTCGACGTGACGATCGAGAGCGAGATCCCGCTGGGCGCGGGTCTCGGCTCCTCCGCCGCGGTCGCCGTCGCGGGCATCGACGCCGCGACCAGGGAGCTGGGGGCCGACCTCGACCCCGAAGAGCTCGCGGAGCGGGCCTACCGCGTCGAACACGAGGTCCAGGAGGGCCAGGCCTCGCGCGCGGACACCTTCTGCGTGGCGATGGGCGGCGCGGTCAGGGTGGAGGGGAGCGAGTGCAGGAGGGTAGAGGCACCGGAGCTCCCGTTCGTCGTCGGCTTCGACGGCGGGGCTGGAAACACCGGTGAGCTGGTCGCGGGCGTACGCGAGCTGCGAGAGCGCTACCCGTTCGCGAGAGCGACCGTCGAGACGATCGGCGACCTGGTTCGCCAGGGCGAACGCGCGCTCGCGGCGGGCGACGTCGAGGAGCTCGGTACCCTGATGGACTTCGACCACGGCCTGCTCTCGGCGCTCGGCGTCTCCTCGCGCTCGCTCGACTCGATGGTCTGGGCCGCCCGGGAGGCGGGTGCGCTCGGCGCGAAGCTCACGGGTGCGGGCGGCGGTGGCTGTATCGTCGCGCTCGACCCCACCGAGGAGACCGAAACGGCACTCCAGTACACCCCGGGGTGTGAGGAGGTCTTCCGCGCCGCGCTCGACACCGACGGGGTGAGAGCGGAGTGAGTGTCACCGTACTGAAACTCGGTGGGTCGGTCGTCACGGAGAAGGACTCACCCGAGACGGTGGACGAGAGACGGCTCGAGGAGGTCGTCTCCGCGGTCGAGGGGGCCGACCGACTCGTCCTCGTCCACGGCGGGGGGAGTTTCGGCCACCACCACGCGGCGGCCCACGGCGTCAGCCAGACGGCGGGAACGCACGACCACGAGGGAATCCTCGCGATCCACCGGGCAATGAAGCGGCTGAACGACCGTGTCGTCAACGCGCTCCACGCCCGGGACGTCCCTGCCCTGCCGGTCCACCCGCTCTCGGCGGGTCGTCGCGACCACGCCGGCGGGCTCTCTCACCCGGTTTCGCAGGTCGCGACCATGGTAAACGAGGGGTTCGTCCCCGTCCTCCACGGCGACGTGATCGCACACGCGGGTGCGGGGGCGACGATCCTCTCCGGCGACGACCTGGTGGTCACGCTCGCGGAGGGCCTCGACGCGGAGCGGGTGGGGCTCTGCTCGACCGTTCCGGGCGTTCTGGACGACGACGGGGAGGTCATCGATCGGATCGGCCGGATCGAGGAGGTAAGAGAGATCCTCGGCGGGAGCGACGAGACCGACGTGACGGGTGGGATGGCCGCGAAGGTCGAGAAACTGCTCACGATGGACGCCCCCGCCTCGATCTTCGGCCCCGAGAGCGTCGACGCGTTCCTCGTGGGCGACTCCCCGGGAACGCTGATCGAGTGAGCTACCTCCCGCCCTCCCCGTAGCCCCCGATGTCGTAGAGGTACTCGCCGGAGCGCACCCGATCGAGGAGCTCCGTCTCCCGTTCGAGTCTCTCCCGTGCCCGGAGGAGCGCCGGGGCCGCATCACCTGCCGGAACCACGACCACCCCGTCGCCGTCAGCCACGACCAGATCGCCGGGGTCGACGACGACCCCACCACAGGAGACCGGGACGTCGACCGCCCCCTCGTACTCCTTCCGTGGACCGGCGGGGTGGACCCCGCGGGTGAAGACCGGAAAGCCCATCCGAGCGACCTCCTCGCGGTCCCGGATCGCTCCGTCTACCACCAACCCCTCGACCCCGTGCGCGCGACACGACGCGCACATGAGTTCGCCGACGGAGGCCGTCTCGGTGTAGCCCTCCCCGTCGACGACGAGAACGTCGCCGGGTTCGACGAGCGTGATCGCCCGGTGGATCGCGAGGTTGTCGCCGGGGGCCGCCCGCACGGTCCTCGCGCGACCGGCGACGGTGGTCTCGGGATCGATCGGTTCGATCGCCGAGTCCATC
>SKWB01000318.1 GCA_007129135.1 Halococcaceae archaeon
ATCGAGTTCATCCGGCTTCCGGGCCACACCCCCGGACTGACCGGAACGATGGTCCACCTGGAGGACGAGACGGTGCTCTTCGCCGGGGACGAGGTCTACCAGCCCGCGAACTACGAGGACGAGGTGCCCCTCGGCGCGGGGCTGCTCTGGAGCAAGACCCACTGGTTCGAGAGCCTCCAGTTACTGAAAGAGCTCGAACGCCGCCACGACGCACAGGTGGTCTACGGTCACGACCCCGAGCAGTTCGAGGAGATCAGGGAGGGGTGGCCGTGAGCTTCGAGCGATCGGTCTCCGCGCCGGACCCGCGGCTGCAACCCGAGACGGTCTGGGGGATCCAGATACCGCGTATCCGCTTCGGGAGGGACTCGGTAGAGGAGCTCGCCGGACTGCTCCGCGACCTGGGGGCGGACGAGGACGCCCACGGCCTGCTGGTGACCGACGACACGCTCGTCGACCTCGGCCACGTCGGGCGGGTCGAATCCGAGCTGGAGCGCGACGGCCTTTCCGTGGACGTCTACGACGACTGCGAGCGCGAGCCGTCGGTCGACGCCGCGGAGGCGTGTATCGAGTTCGTCCGCGACGAGCGCGGCGAGGCGGGCTACGACTTCTACCTCGGCTTCGGCGGCGGGAGCTCTCTCGACACCGCGAAGGTCGCGCGGGTGGTGCTCGCGAACGGCGGCGAGCCGCTCGACTACGTCGCCGAGCCGACGGGCGAGGGAGAACGGATCACCGACTCGGGCGCGCCGCTCGTCCTGCTCCCGACGACCGCGGGGACGGGATCGGAGATATCGCCGGTCGCGATCCTCTCGGTCGAAGACCAGGAGACGAAAGAGGGGATCTCCGACGAGAACGTCCGGGCGGACGCCGCGCTGCTCGACCCGACGTTCACGACGACGCTCCCGCCGGAGCTCACGGCGGAGACGGCGATGGACGCGCTCGGTCACGCGATCGAGGGCTACACCACCCACCGCTTCGACGCGCTGTTGCGCCCGAGCGATCCGGCGACGCGGCCGGTCTACGCGGGACGGACGCCGCTGACGGAGATGTTCTCGGAGAAGGCGATCACGCTGCTCGCCTCGAACGTCCGGACCGCGGTGAACAACGGCGACGACCTCGAAGCACGCTCGGCGATGCTCCAGGGGGCGCTGTTCGGGGCGATCGCCGGGCTCACCGCGGGCGCGAGCCTCGCGCACGCGATGGCGTATCCCGTCGGGAACCGGTTTCACACGTACCACGGCGAGACGATCGCCGTCCTCACGCCCGCGAGCACGCTCGGCTACAACGTCGCGAGCGACCCCGAGCGGTTCGTCGAGGTGGCGGAGATGCTCGGCGCGGACACGTCGGGGATGAGCACGCGCGTCGCCGCGGAGGAGGCCCGGGCGGAGTACGTCCGGCTCCAGCGCGACCTCGGGGTGCTGCCGAGCGGGCTGACCGAACTCGCGGGCATCGACGAGGACGACACGGAGTGGCTCGCCGAGCGGACAGTCGAGAGCCAGCAGCGCCTGCTCCGGGTGAACCCGCGGCCGGTCACGAAGGAGACGGTGAAGGCGACCTTCGACGAGGCGCTCTCCAACTGGGGCTAGGGACCGACGATCACGACCGAGCCGTCCACGACGTCGACCTCGACGAGGCTCGTCACCTCGACCGGGAGGTCGACGTCCTCCCCGCCGGCACGCCGGATCACGGCGACCGCACCGACCGGTTCCCCGTCGGCCTCCTCGGCAGCGTCACAGAGCGCGCGGAGGGTGCCACCGGAGGAGACGACGTCGTCGACGATCAGGAGCCGGTCGCCCGGTTCGACCCCGTTCAGGGAGAGTTCGTCCTCAGCGTAGGCGGTCGTCTGGTGGACCGCCACTTCGTCCTCGAAGCCATACGACCGCTTTCGCGCGCAGAGGAAGGGGATCTCGGTCTCCAAGGTGAGCGCCGTCGCGTGGTGGATGCCCATCGCCTCGGCGGTGAGGAGCTTGTCCACCCCCGAGAGGTCGATTCGCTCGGCGATCCCCGTCGCGATCTCGCGCAGTAACTCCGCCTCGACCTGCGGGTAGCAGTCGGTCACCGGGTGGACGAAGTACTGATACTCGCCGCGGTCGATCACGGGGGCCTCCCTGAGGGTGCGTCGCAGTCGTTCCATGGACATCGGTCGAGAGCGAGGGTGAAAACACTCACGAGGGGCCGTCGACGATCGGATTCCGGCGGTCGGGCGTCGCGATAGCGGAACGTCTTGCCCGTTCATTTCGTCCTGCCCGCACTCCCTCGGCGGACGACGAGGATACTGTGCGTCACACCGGCTCCGGGCGTCGTAGACGGACGAGATATTCGCCGCGAACGGGTCGCCGCGACAGGGTTCGCCGGGACGGTGCGGGTCTTACCCGGGGGTCGCTAGCGAACGATCATGCGAGACGACATCGAGTGTCACGGACGGCTTCGGGCGTGCGGCGGTCGATCGCCGGAACGGGGGTCGATCCGGTGAACCCGGTCGAGCAGTACAAACGCGAGAAACACCCCCTCGACCTCGTCGAGGACGTCGAGCGCTACGCGGAGGAGGGGCTGAGCTTCGAGGAGCTCGAGGCCCGCGAGGGCGACGGTGCGTGGGAGCGGTTCAAGTGGGCCGGGATGTACGCCCACGGCACCCACGACGACTACTTCATGCTCCGGACGAAGGTCCCCGGCGGCCACCTCACGCCCGAGCAGGCCACGGTGATCGGCGAGGTCGCCCGCGACTTCGCGACCGCGCCCGACGAACACGGCGGGGCGGCACAGAACCCCGTCTGGGGCGACGCCTACCTCGACATCACGACGCGCCAGGACGTCCAGATGCACTGGATCGAACTCGAGGACGTCCCCGAGATCTGGGAGCGCTACGGCGAGGTCGGCCTGACGACGATCCAGGGCTGTGGCGACTCCGCCCGGAACGTG
>SKWB01000147.1 GCA_007129135.1 Halococcaceae archaeon
CGATCGACTACGAGCGTCAGCCCGTCGAACCCTGGCTCCGTCAGCCCGTACGCTCGAGAACGGACTCCGTTGCGGAGCGTGACTTTCGTGGTGTTCCGTCGTAAGCCCCGGTCGGTTTGCCGGATGGCAGCGTCGTACCAGGCCGCCCCGGAGCGAAGCACGCCCCGGCGATGAGGGGATCGGTCAGCACCACCCCCGGTGTCAGAGGCACGCCCACTCTTTCGTTACTTTTCGAAGAGAACGACCGCCGGTTCTTCGAGCGTTCTCCGGGACGACGGGAGCCACCCGGACCGTGAGACGCACGTCCGAGACGGCTCGCCTCACATCCCCATATCGGTCGCCGCCTCCGGGACCGGGAGGTCCGCGACCGGGACCCCGAGTAGCTCCGCCGCGTGATCGAGCGCCATGTCGAAGCCGTAGTAGCGTTCGAGTTCGTCGTCCTCGTCTCGCACCTTCACCATCGCGTAGCCCTCGCGGTTCTGTGCGACCGTCGCGCGCCGTCCCTCACGTTCGAACTCGAGCAGTCGCTCCGTCTCCGTCTCGCGGTATCGCGCGGTGGTGCCCTCCTCCGTCAGCGTGGACTCGGCCATGGTCGGGATAAGGACCCCAGCCACCCTACTCTACCGGTCGGCGACGAACCAGAAGGGCCGAGTCGGCCCGCACGTTCCACACAGCTATGGCGAAGTGGTTACAGAGCGGGCCGCGACGCGACCTCTGTGTGTTGCTCTCCGGTTCGGAGGGAACGGCACAGCGGCTCAAGTCCAGGTTAGAGGAGCATTACGACGAGCGCATCGACCCGAAGACGTTCTACGCACAGCTCTCCGCGCTCGAGGACGCGGGGCTGGTCGAGAAACGCGTCGAGGGGCTCGCGGACGTCTACTCGCTCACGGAGGCGGGCGAGCGCGCGCTTCGGGATCACTACGAGTGGATGACCGAACAGCTAGAGTGAGCTACTCCGGCGGGGCGTCCCACTCCTCGCCGTTGTCCTGCGGGTCGTAGCCGATCCGATCGCGGGCGTGGTCGGTGTCGAACCAGCGCCGGTCGTTGTCGCTCACGCCGTAGAAGACGTCGAAGCCCAGGTCCTCGGTCTCCAGACACCGTTCGACCATCTGTGCGAGGTCGCGTCGGGAGTGCCACATCCCCTTCAGGCGGGCGACCTGCTCGTCGTACCCCTCGCTTCCTCGGTCCCAGTCACCCCGCTCGACCCCGCGTTCGGCGTCGCCGTAGGGGTGGTCGTACGGCTCGTCGCGGACCGCACAGATCCGAATCGCCGCGAAGTCGAGGCCGTGGACCTCGGCCGCGAGCCGACCCAGCCCCTCGCCGAACACCTTCACCAGGCCGTAGCGCGAGTCGGGTCGTGGCGGGACGGTGTGATCGACGGTCACGCCGTGACCGGGGTAGTATATCTCGGGCGCTCGCGTGACCTCGTAGAGCCCGACCGCGTGGTTCGACGAGGCGTAGATCACTTTCTCGACGTCGGCCTCCCGCGCGCCGTCGATCACGGTACAGAGCGCCCGCGTGTCGCGTTCGAGCCCCGGGTCCCAGCCGAGCTCGCGCGAGGTCGACCCGCCGACCCAGTCGGGCATCGCGAGGTGGACCACCGCGTCCTGCCCCTCGAGGTGTGGAGCCAAGTCGTCGTACTCGGAGACGTCCGCGACGGCCGTCTCGAACTCCGGGTGCTCCTCGACGTCGAGGTAGGTGAACTCGTAGCGGTCGTCGAGGCGGTCACGGATCGCGGAGCCGACGGTGCCGTGGGCGCCGGTCAGAAGCACGTTCATACCCCTCGTGCGCACCGGAAGCCCCTAAACGTATCTCGGGACCGCCTACTCCCCGAGGACCTGGTGCCCGATCGTGTTCCTGAGGATCTCCGAGGTACCCTCGTAGATCTCGTTCAGCTTCGCGTCCCGGTAGAAGCGTTCGACCGGGAAGTCGGTGGTGTAGCCGTAGCCGCCGTGGATCTGAATCGCCTCGTTCGCGACCTCGCGCGAGACCTCGCTCGCGTAGAGCTTCGCCTGGGCTGCCTCCTTCACGAACGACTCGCCCTTGATCTTCTTATCCGCCGCGTCGTGCATGAGCAGGCGCGCGGCGCGGGTCTTCGTGTCCATGTCCGCGAGCTTGTGCTGGATCGCCTGGAACTCGCCGATCGGCTGCCCGAACTGCTCGCGTTCGTTGGCGTAGCTCCTGGCCTCGTCGAGGGCGGCCTGTGCGATCCCTACGGATCGGGCGGCGATCGTGATCCGACCGCCGTTCAGCGTCTTGAGCGCCTGGACGAACCCCTCGCCCTCCTCGCCGAGGCGTCTCTCTTCAGGGATTCGCACCTCCCTGAAACTCAGTTCGGCGGTCGGACAGCCCTTGTCCCCGAGTTTGTGCTCGGTCCCCTCGACCCGGAAGCCGTCGTCCTCCTCGGGCCGGACGACGAACGAACTGATCCCCTTGTTGCCCGCCTCGGGGTCGGTCTTCGCGAAGAGGATCACCGTGTCGGCGACCGAGCCGTTCGAGATCCAGAGCTTGCCGCCGTTGACCACGTACTCCGCCCGTCCGTCGGCGCGCTCTTCCCGCTCGGCGGTCGTCTCCATCGCGGGGACGTCGCTTCCCGCCCCCGGTTCCGAGAGCGCGAACGCGCCGATCTCGGTCCCTTCAGCGAGCGGCGTGAGGTAGGTCTCCTTCTGGGCCTCGTCCCCGAAGGCGTAGACCATGTTCCCCGCGAGGCTGATGTGGGCGGCGACGATCGTCCCGAGGCCGCCGGAGCCGCGGCTGATCTCCTCCAGTCCGATCGCGTAGGAGTGGTAGTCGAGGCCCGCACCGCCGTACTCCTCGGGAAACGGCATCCCAAGCAGGCCGAGCGGCGCCATCTCGTCGATCAGGTCACGGGGGAACTCGTCGGTCTCGTCGATCTCCGGTGCGCGGGGGACGACCTCGCTGTCGACGAACTCCGCGACCATCTCCCTGATCTGACGCTGTTCGGCCGAGAGCCCGAAATCCATACCGGGAGATGTGCCCGATCAGTCGTGTACCTTTCCCTTCCCGTTCGCCTCGGAGGCCTCCTCGTCCCCGTTTCCGGGGACCAACCGCGAGACGATCAGGTCGGCGAGCAGCGCGACGACCAGGAACTTCCAGGCGAAGACGGCGACGATCCCGAGCGCGAGCGCGCGAAGGCGGTTGCCGGCGGCGAACGCGCGCGCCGCGGCGACGATCACGGTGAACGCACGCAGGCGTTTCGATCCGAGGCCGAGCGCACGCTTGAGTATGCTCATACGCCAATGGAGACGGCCCGGAGGGCTAAGGCTTGCCCCGGCGGGTGCGCGTGTGGGCGGCAAACGAACGCGAAGTTCTGTGGGTTTTTTTACTCTCGCGCCGTAGGGCGGGCAACGACCACATGGAAGGACCCCCACGGAACCGAACGGCTCCCCTCGCCACGGACGACCTCCACTGGTGTCACGAGGCGGTACAGGGAGTCTCACGAACGTTCGCACTCACCATCGACGTGCTCGACGACCCGATGTCGTCGTACATCTGCGTCGGCTATCTCCTCTGCCGGGTCGCAGACACCGTCGAGGACGCAGGCCACATCCCGGCCGAGGAGCAGGCCGCGCTCTTGCGGACCTACGACGCGGCGCTCGACCCCGACAGCGAGGTGGGGATCGAGGCGTTTCTCGACGACGTCGAACCGTGGCTCCCACCCGAGGACGAACGCGACGAGGACTGGCGAGTCGTCGCCGAGGCCGACCGTGTCTTCCGGAGCTTCGAGCGACAGCCGCCCGCGGTGAGAGCCGCGATCACCCCACCGGTCCGCGAGCTCGTCTCCGGGATGGCGCTGTTCGTCGACCGCTACGCCGACCAGGGCGGCCTGCGGATCCAGAGCAGGGAGGAACTCGAGGAGTACTGTCACTACGCCGCAGGGACGGTCGGTCAGCTCATCACGAACCTCGTCTGTCGCGATGGCGTCACCCCGCGCACCCGCGAGCGTCTCTACGGCACCGCCGAGTCGTTCGGGCTGCTCTTACAGCTCGTGAACATCTCGAAGGACGTCTACGACGACTACAGGGAGGAGAACAACGTCTACCTGCCGGCGGCCTGGCTCCGAGAGCGCGGTGTCGCCCAGGAGCGTGTCGTCGCCACGGAGAACGTATCCGAGTCGGCGAGCGTCGTCGAGCGCACCGCCACCCACGCCGAGAGCTTCCTCGACGACGCACAGACCTACCTCGAATCGGTCCCCGAGACCGACGGCAACCGGCTCGCGGCCTGGGCGATCCCCTACCTCCTCGCGGTCGGTACCCTGCGGGAGCTGACCGAGCGACCCGAGGACGCCGTCACCGGTGCGGGCGTGAAGATCTCCCGGCCGGAGGTCAGCGCGATCGTCTCGACGATGCTCTCGGGGGCGAGCAGGGAGGAGCTCTCGGGGCTCAGAGAGACCATCTCGCGCGAGCCGTTCCACCAGGCGTCACACTGATCAGTACTCGTAGAAGCCCCGGCCCGTCTTCTTTCCCAGATCGCCCGCTTCGACCTTCCGCTTCAGGAGATACGCCGGCGTGTACCGGTCGCCGAGTTCGTCGTGGAGCGTTCGCGTCGCCTCGAGACAGACGTCGAGGCCGATGTGGTCGGCGAGCTCCAACGGACCCATCGGCACGTTCGTCCCGAGTTTCATCCCCTCGTCGATGTCCGCCCGCTCGCCGACCCCCTCGTCCAGCGCGCGGATCCCCTCGTTGATCCACGGCATCAGGATCCGGTTGACGACGAAGCCGGGCTTGTCGTCGGCCTCCCAGGTCGTCTTCCCGAGCTCCGCCGCGAACGAGTGCGCCAGCTCCACCGCCGCCTCGCCCGTCCGCTCGCCGACGACCACCTCGACGCCCTCCATGATCGGCACCGGGTTCATGAAGTGCAGTCCGACGACGCTCTCGGGTCGCTCGGTCGCGCTCGCGATGGAGGTGATCGACAGCGTGCTCGTGTTCGTCGCGAGGAGCGCCTCCTCGCCCGCGATCCCGTCCAGATCGGCGAAGACCTCCCGCTTGACGTCCATTCGCTCGACGACCGCCTCGACGATCAGGTCACAGGACGAAAGCGCGGAGAGGTCGGTCGTCCCCTCGATCCTGTCGAGGGTCGCCCTCGCTTCGTCCTCCTCCATCGTTCCACGATCGGTCAGACGCGAGAGGCTCGACTCGACCGACTCCATCCCCCGTTCGACGAACTCGTCCTCGATGTCCCGCATCACCACGTCGTAGCCGGCGCTCGCGGCGACCTGTGCGATGCCGTTGCCCATCGTCCCCGCGCCGACGACGCCGACCGTCTCGATCTCCTCGAGTCGTGCGACCATGCGGGCGGTTTCTCCGGGGCGGGCCTAAACGTACCCCTCTCGATTTACTACACCCATAGTGAGTATATCCGAAATCGGCCGCCTCGGGGCTGCTCCGGCCCGCCAGCCGGGGATCGGAATAGGTCGGGTCAGTAACTTCTTATACGTGGTCGCCGGATTCGTGTGTAGATGCTACCACTGACCGACTCGCCGATCGCACGGGACGGAAAGATACTGATCCTCGCCTACGACCACGGCCTCGAACACGGACCGGTCGACTTCGAGCCGGTGCCCGAGACGATGGACCCCGGACGCGTCTTCGAGCACGCGACACACGACGCGGTGACCACGGTCGCGGTCCAGAAGGGGATCGCCGAGGCCTACTACCCCTCCTACGAGGACGACGTGAGCCTGCTGCTCAAGGTCAACGGCACGTCGAACCTCTGGATGGGCGAGCACGACTCGGCGGTCAACTGCTCGGTCGAGTACGCCGCCGAACTGGGCGCCGATGCCGTCGGCTTCACCCTCTACGGCGGCTCGAACCACGAGGTCGAGATGGCAGAGGAGTTCCGCGAGGTCCAGGAGGCGGCCAGAGAACACGACATGGCCGTCGTGCTGTGGTCGTACCCGCGCGGGCAGGGGCTGAAAAACGACACGAAACCCGGCGTGATCTCCTACGCCACGCGGTTGGGCCTCGAACTCGGTGCGGACGTCACGAAGGTGAAGTACCCCGGCAGCGCGGAGGCGATGGAACACGCCTGTGCGATGGCCGGGAAGTCGAAGGTCGTGATGTCCGGCGGCTCGAAGACCGACGACCGAGGGTTCCTGGAGACGGTCGCGGAGGCGACGAGCGCCGGTGCCGACGGGCTGGCGGTCGGCCGGAACGTCTTCCAGCGCGAGGACCCCGGGAGCATCCTCGATGGGCTCGAACGGGTGATCTTCGAGGAGGAGTCCGCCGCGGAGGCGCTCGAGGCGGTCGGGGCCGAGCCGACCGCGGCGACGGACGACTGATGGCGGACGAGCGAACCGTCGAGGCGATACTCGACGCGGTCGCCGCCTGCGCACCCGAGATCCGCACGGCCCTCCCGGGCAGACGCGTCGAGAGCGGCGAGACGAACCCGAGCGGCGAACTCCGGCTGGCCGCCGACGAGTACGCCGACGAACTCATCCAGGATCGGTTGGCGGAGATCGACGGGATCGGCGCGTACGCGAGCGAAGAGGACGAGGAGATCGTCGACCTCGGTACCGGACTCTCGGTCGCGGTCGACCCGCTCGACGGCTCCTCGAACCTCAAGCCGAACAACACGATGGGGACGATCGTCGGGATCTACGACGCGGCGCTCCCCGCGTCGGGTCGTGAGCTCGTCGGCGCGGCGTACGTCCTCTACGGCCCGATCACGACGATGGCGGCGGCCGTCGGTGCGAGCGTGACGGAGTACGTGATCAGAGAGGGCGAGCGCGAGGCGGTCGAAGAGGGGCTCACCCTGCCCGAGGAGCCCTCGATCTACGGCTTCGGGGGCCGGGTGCCCGACTGGACGGACGCCTTCACCGAGTACGCTAGGGAGATCGAGTCCGACGAGAGCCTCCGGCTCCGCTACGGCGGGGCGATGATCGGCGACGTGAACCAGGTGCTCACCTACGGCGGGGTCTTCGCGTATCCCGCACTGGAATCGGCTCCGAACGGGAAGCTCAGGCTCCAGTACGAGGGCAACCCCATCGGCTACATCGTCGAGGCCGCGGGCGGGGCGAGTTCGGACGGCGAGCGCTCGTTGCTCGACGTCGAACCGACGGCGCTCCACCAGCGTGTGCCGGTCCACGTCGGTTCCAGCGATCTGATCGACCGGCTCGAAGCGCGATTGGGCTGACGGGTCGGGGCTGGGCCTCAGGTGGCGGAGCAGGTGATCCCACCGTCGACCCTGATCGATTCCCCGGTGATGTTCCCGTTCGTCGCCAGGAAGACCGCGAGTCGGCCCACGTCCTCGGGCGTCTGATCGCGGCCCAGCGGGATCTTCTGCTCGATCGCCGCCTCGTACTGCCCCGGATCCGGAGCGAGCACCTCGGACCACATGGGCGTATCGACGATGCCGGGACAGATCGCGTTCACCGTCACGTCGTCCGGAGCGAGCTCTAGCGCGAGCGCCTTCGTGAGGCCGATCACCGCGTGTTTCGACGCACAGTAGTGTGCCAGTCCGGCGGCACCACCGAAGCTCGCTATCGACGCGTTGTTGACGATCGTACCGGCCGTCTCCCGGAGGTGTGGGATCGCGGCGCGCGAACAGAGAAAGACCCCCTTGAGGTTCACGTCGACCACGCCGTCCCACTCCGCCTCGGACATCTCTTCGACCGGCACGACGGCGACGACCCCGGCGTTGTTCACGAGGACGTCTATCCGACCGAACGCGTCGACCGCCGCCTCGACCATCGCCGCCACGTGCTCCGGATCGGTCACGTCGCAGTTGACTGGGAGCGCTCGCACCCCCATCTCCTCGACGTCGTCGACGAGGGCCCGCGCACGACTCTCGTCTCTCAGCTCCGTCGACCCGTCCCGCGTGCGTTCCAGTTGCATCACGACGTCGCACCCCGCGCCGGCCAACTCCCGTGCGATGCCTCTCCCGATCACCCCGCGTGCTCCCGTAACGATCGAGACCGATCCCTCGAGCGGCGATTCGGTTGCCATCGTGTGTCGTACCGGACCGACCGTGTCCTGCGGTACGACCCCTACAGGGGCGCCAGCGAGTTAACTACATCGTTGTTGATGATAGATCCGTCCCGCGAGCTCGGAGTCCCTTTTCGATCCGACCGTGAGACCCCCAACGCGTTCGAGCGTCGCTCACGAATTCGAACTCTGAAGGAACGACGTCGCTGCCTCCTAGCGATCGTTCGTGTCCCCCATCGACCCCGACTCGGGGACCCACCTCCGAAAGATCACTCGATCCCGAAGCGCAACAGCCCACCGACGCCGCCGAACGCCTGCTCGAACTGCTCGCCGCGTTCGGTGTCGGTCGGAACGAGCACCCTCTCCGCCTCGATCGCCTCGGCGCGTTCGAACAGGTCGGCGGTCTCCCCTGCAGCGAACGATTCGGAGACCAGGAGCGTCCCGACGGCGTCGTAGGTGAGCGCCTCCTCGACCTCCTCGTGGCCGTAGGCGACGGGCTCTTCCTCCGAGTCGACGGCGTCGAAGAAGCGTCCGAGCGCTTCCCGGGCCGGCCGGTCCTCGGCCTCGACCAACTGCGCTTCCGCCCGGTCGACGAGCTGTCTCAGCCCCTGTTCGGAGGCGTACTCCACGGTGAACGTCCCCGCCAGGCGGTCGCGCAGGCGGTGGTCGAGTCGGTCGCCCTCGGCGAACTCCTCGATCGTGATCTCGGTCCCACCGAGCAGGAGTTCGTCGACCGGGTCGTCGCCGAGGAACGCACGCTCTGCGGCGTCGGAGACGTCGTCGAAGAAGCCCTCCTTCCACTCGACCTGCCGACCCTGGAGGTCCCCGCCCTCGATCCCCTCGGGTGCGTTCCCCTCGGTCGGGGTGTCGTCGGCCAGCTCGTTCTCGATCGTCTCGACCGTCTCGATCGTCTCGCCCTCGAGGCGGCCGAGGGCGGCCGCGCCGCGCTCGACGACGAGCAGGCCATAGGTCGCCGACGGTTCCGTCATGGCGTCGAGCGGGGTGGTGTCGAACTCGTTCGCGTGCTCGTAGACGAACCCGTCGATCGGTGCCGGGAGGTCGTCGAAGACGTGGACCTGGTCCTCGCCGTCGGTGACCCCGCAGTAGACGACGAGCCCGTTCTCGGGGATCTCGTCGTACTCCGCGAGGGCACGCCTGGTCTCCTCGAGCGCCGCCGTGCGGTGGCGGTTCGTCGGCTCCGAGTCGCCGTAGGTCGCCTCGGCGTGGTCGCGTTCGATCCGGTTGCGGACCGGTTCGAGCGGCTCGTCGGGCGGTATCGCGAGCGTGATCAGGCTCGTTCGGTCGGCCGACGCGCTCTCGACGGCGTCGATCCGTTCGTGGAGGTCCGTCGATGGGGAGCTCATGGTAGTACCGACTCCACGCCGACCCGGCCTAAGCGTTGGCCTGCTGGTGCACCGGAGAGCCGTTACAGAGGTATCGGTCCGCCGTCGGCGGTAGCTAATGGAAAACGGTTTAGGATAACCGGGTGCAGTCGCGGGTATGAGGATCCGTATCGGCGAGGACGCGAGCGCCGAGGAGGCGTCGGCGATCGCCGCCGCGCTCGCCCGCCAGTTCGACGAGGAGGTCGAGGTCTACCTCGGCGATTCGGCCGAACCGACCGTCGTCGAACAGGGCGTCGTCGAACCCGTCGACGACCTGGAGCCGACCGATCGCGAGGAGCGGCTGCGAGAGGAGATCGAAGATATCGAACGCGGCGGCCCGGAGAAGTACAGGGAACGGCTCTCGGAACAGGGGAAGCTCTTCGTCCGCGACCGACTGGAGCTCTGGTTCGGCGACCTGCTGTTCGAGGACGGGAAGTTCGCCGAACGCGACGCCGAGGACCGGCTGCCGGCCGACGGCCTCCTCACGGGTGCCGCCGAGTTCGAGGGCCGCGAGGTCCACTTCATGGCGAACGACTTCACCGTGAAGGCCGGGAGCATGGCCGCGAAGGGCGTCGAGAAGTTCCTCCGGATGCAGGAGCGGGCGCTGAAGACGGGGAAGCCGGTCGTCTACCTGATGGACTCGTCTGGAGGAAGAATCGACCAGCAGACGGGATTCTTCGCCAACAGGGAGGGGATCGGCAAGTACTACTACAACCACTCGATGCTCTCGGGGGCGGTCCCGCAGATCTGCGTGCTCTACGGCCCGTGTATCGCGGGGGCTGCCTACACCCCCGTCTTCGCCGACTTCACGGTGATGGTCGAGGGGATGAGCGCGATGGCGATCGCGAGTCCGCGGATGGTCGAGATGGTCACCGGCGAGGAGATCGACATGCAGACCCTCGGTGGGGCGGCGATGCACGCGAGCGAGTCCGGCAGCGCGGATCTCGTCGCGAGGGACGAGGAACACGCCCGGGAGCTCGTCGCGACGCTCATCTCCTATCTCCCGGACAGGGCCGGCGAGAAGCCGCCGACGAGCGAGCCGCGTCCGCCCGCGAGCTCCCCGCGGGGGATCGACGCGGTCGTTCCGACGGAGCCGAACCGGAGCTACGACGTTCGCGAGGTGTTAGAGCGAGTCGTCGACCAGGGGAGCCTCTTCGAACTCAGACCGGAGTACGGCGCGGAGATCCTCACCGCGTACGCGCGGATCGACGGCCGGGTGGTCGGGATCGTCGCGAACCAGCCGACCCAGCGGGCGGGAGCGATCTTCCCCGACTCCGCCGAGAAGGCAGCGGAGTTCATCTGGAAGTCGGACGCCTACGAGATCCCGCTGCTCTACCTCTGTGACACCCCCGGCTTCATGGCCGGTTCGGCGGTCGAGCGCGACGCGATCCTGGAGAAGGGAAAGAAGATGATCTACGCCACCTCGGCGGCGACGGTGCCGACGGTGAGCGTGATCGTTCGGAAGGCCTACGGCGCGGGGATCTACGCGATGAGCGGCCCGGCGTACGACCCCGAGAGCACGATCGCACTGCCCTCCGGCGAGATCGGCATCATGGGTCCCGAGGCGGCGATCAACGCGGTCTACGCGAACAGGCTGGCGGCGATCGACGACGAAGAGGAACGGGCGAAGCGGGAGGCGGAGCTCCGCGAGGAGTACAGGGAGGACATCGACGTCCGGCGGATGGCGAGCGAGGTGGTGATCGACGAGGTGATCCCGCCGAGCGACCTGCGCGAGGAGCTC
>SKWB01000170.1 GCA_007129135.1 Halococcaceae archaeon
AGCTGATCGAGGGCTACCAGCGCGAGGGCGACTCGATCGGCGGCTCGATCGAGTTCGAGATCAGGGGCGTTCCCAGGGGACTCGGGGCGCCGCGGTTCGACGGGCTCCCCTCCCGGCTGGGTGCGGCGATCATGGCGATCCCGGCGACGACCGCCTTCGAGTACGGGATCGGGAAGGAGGCGAGCCGGTACACGGGATCGGAGCGCAACGAGGACTGGACGTTCGACGACGGCGAGTCGTTCCCCGAGGTCCGGAGCGAGGAGGGTGATCCGGTGCCGGTCGGGAACGACCACGGGGGGATCCAGGGCGGGATTTCGACTGGCGAACCGATCTACGGCGAGGCGACCTGGCACGCGCCGACGTCGATCCCGAAGGAGCAGACGACCGTCGACTGGGAGACGGGCGAGGAGAAGCGGGTGCAGGTGATCGGCCGACACGATCCGGTCCTCCCCCCGAGGGCGGTCCCCGTCGTCGAGGCGATGTGTGCGCTCACCGTCGTGGACTTCATGCTGCTCGCTGGCAGGCTCAACCCGGACCGGGTCGACGGCCGGGTCGGCGAGTACGACACCGACTACCACCCACGGAGCCCGGAGAACGAGTAGGTGGCCGTCGGTACGAGGAGTTATATTCCCCGGGTGGGTGTGTAGTGACTAGTATGGTAGAGATTGGCTACCTCGCCAGTGCCGCGTTCATGGGACTGCTGCTGGTGGCGGTCGCGGCGGCCGTCGCCCGTCACGAGGGACGGGTCTCGGTGCCGGACGACGGCCCCGGACCGGACTCGCGCTGGGACGCGACCGTCGAGACCCTCGAGGAGGTGACACGGAGTCCGACCGTCTGGACGCTCACGTTCGTCGTGATCACCGCCGCCATCGGCGTCGGGGTGATCCTCTTCGTCGGCGGCGGACCGGTCCCCGAGGGGACGCAGGCGCTCGCGGGAATTATCGTCGCCGGTATCCTGGCTCTCGTCGTCTGTGCGTTCCTCTTCGTCGGGACCTACCTCACGGCCAAGTCGAAGGGACGCTCGACCGCGTGGGGCGTCGCCGAGGGGACCGCCGTGCTCAGCCTCGTGCTCATCCTGGTGATCGTCCTCTCGCTGGTCATCGGCTGACGCGATGAGCGAGGCTCCGCTCTCCCGGCTGCGACCGTCGATCTCGGCCCGCGAGGCGCAGTGGATCGGGGCCGTGGTCGCCCTCGAGTTCTGGCTCCTCGGCCTCTTCTTCTGGGTCAGCCCGACCGAGCCGACGAGCGTCCGTTACGCGCTCTACCCGTTCGTCTGGATCAACGTCGGCCTCTGGGTGATCGTGAAGGCGACGCCGCCGGCCGCGGCGTCCCGTCACCGAGTGGTGGCGGTCCTCGTCGCGCTCGCCTACTTCCTCGTGCTGGCCGCGCTCTCTGGGCTGATCGGCCTCCAACTCGACGACCACCACCACCACGGCCACGTCGTCTCCGGCCTCTACACCACGATGGGTGCGCCGGGGTGGGGCCCGGCCGTCGCCTACGTCGGCGAGACGGTTCACCTCTCCTTTGTTCCCTACCTCGTGATCGGCTACCTCGCGCTCGCCTACCTCGTCTACGTCGCGGTGCTCGACGCCACCCGGGCGGCGCTCTCCGGGGTGCTCGGCCTCGCCTCCTGTGTGGGCTGTACGCTGCCGGTCGTCGGATCGCTCGTCGCCGGCGTCGCCGGCGGCTCCTCGGCGGTCACCGCGGCCGTCTACAGCCTCTCGATCGACATCTCCACCGTCGTGTTCGTCCTCGCGGCCGCGCTGCTCTACTGGCGGCCCGGTTTCGACTCACGTCGGTAGAGGACGGCGAGCACGAGGAGCAACCCGAGTTCCGAGAGCTTCGAACCGAGCGCGAGCGCGTCCCCACGCAGGTGGTGGGGACCGAGAAGGATCTCGCCGAGCGTGTGGCTGTGCGCCGGCCGATCCAGTAACGGCCACCACGCGCCGTGACCGAATGTGTGCCAGCCGAAGTAGCCCGTGAGGTGGACGACCATGAGGACCATCCCCGCGAGGTAGATCGGTCTCCGTGGGAGCCCCAGCAGGACCAGGTTCGCGCCGACGATGATGGCGACCCCCGAGAGCACGAACGCCGTGGGTCGCGGGTCGACGAGCGGGGTCCCCGCGAGCGTGTACGCGACGAACGCGGTCGTCCCGAGCGTCGGGTGAAAGAGGTGCAGCAGGGCGACGACGTAGGCCAGCGCGGCCGCGACGTACCGGAGGGTTCGGGTCGAGGTGCGGTAGCCGGTCGACGCCTCCGAGTCGGTGACGGTGTGGTCGCGGGTCACGGTCGATCGGACCTAGAAGATCGAGTAGGTCGCCGCGACGGTCAGCAGGAACACGGCGAAGACGCCCATGCTGAGGAGGTAGGTGAGCGAGCGCGGCTCGAACCGGAGGTGCTGGTAGTAGGCGACGATCAGCACCGTCTTCATGAACGCGGTCACCATCGTCGCCGAGACGGCCGTCCAGTAGTCGAACAGCTCGAAGAAGATCACCTTCGACGTCGCCAACACGAGGAGGGCGACGTAGATCGCGGTGTAGAGCTTCACCGACGTCATCCTCTGCTAGATCATCTCACCCATACTTATAGGTTTGTGTGACCCCGCGGCCCGATCGGCGACAGCTAGATAACGCTCGCCGCCGCGTCTCCGGCGGATGACCCGTCCGAAGCCGCACCGGTACCTCCTCGCCGCCGGAGCGGCGGCCGCCCTCGTCGCTCTCGCCGACGTTGCCGTGGCGAGCAACGTGGTGAGCGGCCTCGCCGGTGACGGCGGGGACGTGGCGGTGCCGACGTGGCTCTACCTGCTGACCGGCGGGGCCGTCATCGGCGCGTCGGGCCTGCTCTCCATGCTCGTCACCGACCGTGCGTTCATCGACGCCCTCCACGAACGATCCGTGATCCTGCCGACGGGGTGG
>SKWB01000238.1 GCA_007129135.1 Halococcaceae archaeon
GGGGGATGCGAGAACCCGCGTGCAGGAGGAACCAACAAATGGCAGTATACGTTCAATTCGACGTTCCGGCTGAGCTCCAGGACGACGCCCTCGAGGCGCTCGAAGTCGCCCGCGACACGGGCGTCGTGAAGAAAGGCACCAACGAGGCGACGAAGGCGATCGAGCGAGGCAACGCGCAGCTCGTCCTCATCGCGGAGGACGTCCAGCCCGAGGAGATCGTACTCCACCTCCCCGAACTCGCCGACGAGAAGGGGATCCCCTACCTGTTCATCGAGGCACAGGACGACGTCGGCGCGGCCGCCGGCCTCGAGGTCGGCAGCGCCGCCGCGGCGATCGTCGACGCCGGCGAGGCGTCGGCGGAGGTCGAGGACATCGCCACGAAGGCCGAGGACCTTCGGTGAGGTGAGTACGGATGAGCGCTGAGGAAGGAACGAGCGGATCGACGCCCGCCGAAGTGATCGAGATCGTCGGCAAGACCGGCATGCACGGCGAGGCGATGCAGGTGAAATGTCGCATCCGGGAGGGCGAGAACAAGGGGCGGATCATCACCCGGAACGTGCTGGGGCCCGTTCGCGTCGGCGACGTGCTCCAGCTCCGGGAGACCGCCCGCGAGGCGGACTCGATCGGAGGCCAGTGATGGTCGAACACAGGACCTGTGATTACAGCGGCAAGGAGATCGAACCCGGCACCGGGATCATGTACGTCCGGACCGACGGCACCGTGCTCCACTTCGCCGACTCGAAGGCCGAGAAGAACTACCTCCTCGGCCGCGAGGCCCGGGATCTGGAGTGGACCGAGGCGGGCAGAGGCGAGAAAGCCGGCCGCGCGCGCGCCGCCGAGAAGGCAGCGGGCGACGTCGGTGCCGCCAGCGCCACCGAGGAGCCGGAGACGCCGGACGAACCCGAGACGGAGGCCGACGAGGAGACGGCCGACGCCGAGGACGACGGAGCGGGCGACCAGGCCGAGGGGGACGACGAAGAGGAGACGCCCGAAGAGGAGGAGGCCGAGGCGTGAGCGAGCGCACCTTCGTGATGGTGAAACCCGACGGCGTCCAGCGTGGCCTGATCGGCGAGATCGTCTCCCGGTTCGAGTCACGGGGACTGAAACTCGTCGCGGGTAAGTTCACCGTCATCGACGACGACCTCGCACGCGAGCACTACGGCGAGCACGAGGACAAACCCTTCTTCGAGGACCTCACCGACTTCATCACCTCCGGACCGGTCTTCGCGATGGTCTGGGAGGGCCAGGACGCGGTCGCCCAGGTCCGACGGATGATGGGCGAGACCGACCCCGCCGAGTCGGCACCGGGCACCATCCGTGGGGACTTCGGGCTCGACCTCGGCCGGAACGTGATCCACGGCTCGGACACCGAGGAGGGATCGGCCGAGCGCGAGATCGACCTCTTCTTCGAGAGCGACGAACTCGTCGAGTACGAGCGGATCGACGAGCCCTGGCTCACCGAGTAGCGCGACCGCCGCTCGGTTTCAGAGCCACCTGTAACCGGTGAGAGCCCCCGGCATCGACCGATCGGCGCGAGGTGAAAAACGGGGTCGTCCACAGTTGGGAGGCCGAGGCGACGATCGAGCTCTAGAACCGGTTTCGCCAGCGTTCGGTCCCCAGCACCTCGTCCCCTATCGCAGAGCAGTGCTCTCCTGCGCGGTCGTCATCGAACGCCTCCGCATCTCCTCGACGCAGGCCTCCCAGGTGCCGCCGATCCGGGCCCAGTACTCGAGGGCGCTCTCTGGGTACCAGCCCTCCGAGAAGCGAGTCGAGGCCGCTCACCGGTTAACTCACCATATTGGTGAGCACCTCGCGGTCCGTCCGCTCCGGCTCGTCGTCGAACCCGGTCGCTTCGAGCGCCGAGGCGCGGTAGCCGGTCGATCCCTCCGTTTCGAGCCCGACGACGTGGGCCGGTCGGTCATCGGAGGCCGAGACCTCAGTCTCCTCTTCGCCCCCGTCTCGTGGGAACTCGAACCCCTCGGTGAGGACCGCCGCGACGACACCACGACCGTTCGGCGTCCCCACCACGTCGCCCTCGTCGTATCGCGTGCCCATGGCGGAAGTTGGCGGAGAACCCGCCTATCGGTTGCCCCTGAGAGCGCGGGTGGGCGCTCAGTCGGCGCTCGCGGGGCGGAGCCGCGAGTCGAGCTCGCCCGAATCGATCTCGGCTTCGATCTCGCGGGCGGCGTCGACCATGTTCTTCGTCTTCCCGTAGGCGACCTCGCGGGGCAGGAGCTTCAGCCCACAGTCCGGGCTCACCGTCAGACGGTCGGCCGGGACGATCTCCAGGCCCTTCTTGATGTTCTCCTTGATCTCCGCGACGGACTCGACGCGGGCGTCGTGGGCGTCGGTGACGCCGAGGGCGAGGTTCGCAGTGAACTCGGGGTCACGGAAGACATCTAACTGGTCGTAGTCGCCGTTGGCGAGTTCGAGGTCGAACTCGTCGACGGGGTAGTCGAGGATCTCGGGGTAGATCCGCGAGTAGTCGCCGTAACAGACGTGGAGGCCGAGGTAGACGTCCTCGGGGATCCCCTTCGCGATCCGTTCGAGACAGCCCCCGACGATCGCGTGGTCGTCGGGCGTCGTCGCGAGCGCCGGCTCGTCGATCTGGATGTACCGCGCACCCGCCTCCACGAGCGTCTCGATCTCCTCGTTCACCAGGTCGGCGAGGTCGTAGGCGAGCGCCTCGGTGTCCTCGTAGGCCTCGTTGAAACTCCAGTTCGCGAGCGTGTACGGCCCCGTGATCGGCACCTTCACCGGCCGCTCGGTCACGCCAGCGGTGAACTCGTACTCGTCGACGAGCCAGGTCTCTCCGTACTCGACCTCGCTCACGACGCTCGGCTTGTCGAAGTAGTTGTGACCCCAGACCTTCACCGGGCCGTTGAACTGGTAGCCGTCGATCCGGTGGGCGAAGTACTCGACCATCTCCGTCCGTCTCATCTCGCCGTCGACCACCACGTCGAGCCCCGCCCGCTCGTGTTCGTTCGCGATCAGCCGGGAGGCGTCGTCGGTCGCCTCCGCCCAGTCGGCCTCGTCGAAGCCGTGGTCTGGGTCCTCGTAGAGCTCTCGTACCCGGTTGAGCCACGTCGGCTTCGGGTAGCTCCCCACCACGGTCGTGAGGACGAACGTCTCGTTCTCGTGGTCGGCGCGTCGGAACTGTTCTCGTGCCTGTCGGCTCATGCGTTCACCTCCGGGGTCCGCTCGGCCGCCGCGGCGGCCAGCGTCGCCAGCTTCTCCTCGTACCTGTTCTCGGGGAGGTAGAACAGCTCGGTGTTCGAGCTCAGGGTGATCCGGTCGAACTCCTGGGCGGGGAGCCGTTCGGTGATCCAGTCCACCCGGTCGCGAACCGTCTCGGGGCTCTCGACGAGCGTGTTCTGCCCGTCGACCAGCCCCAGTGCGATCGACGCCTTCGTACCGTACTCCTGGATGTTGTAGAGGTTGTCGTCGACCTCGCTCACGAAGTCGTAGCCGATGGCGTCGACGTCCGCGTCGAGGAGGTGGGCGTGGACCTTCTCCTCTAACGCGCCCCAGTAGGTGTGGACGACGACGTCCGCGTCGGTCGCTCCGGCGACGAGATCGATCGCCTCGCTCGCCCGTTCGTCCTCCCCGTCGGTCGGTGGGTTCTCCACGAGCGACGGTTCGAGCAGGAACAGCGCCTCGTGGTCGGGGAACTGAGAGACCTCTCCCGCGAGGAACTCCGCGACCGCCTCCACGAACTCGCCCTCGCCGTAGTGCTCGTCGGTCGCGAGGTCGGCCAGCGAGTACGGCCCCGGAAGCACCGCCTGGAGCGAGTCGGTCCGTTCGGCGGTCGCCTCGAGTTCGTCGGCGACGTCGCCGCTCTCGGTGAGCGGACCCGTCACCACCGGGTCGCGGTAGAAGTTGTTGTTGTCGTAGTAGCGGACGATCCCGCCCGTCTCGACGTTCTCGTGGACGGTGAGCGGGTGAGCGAGCATGTCGTCCCACCGCGCCTGCCCCTCCACGACGAGGTCGAGGCCGGCCTGGTCGCCGATCAGCTCCTCGCGTACCTCCTCGTAGACGGCGGTGATCGCCTCGCTCTCCTCGCCGTCGATGAGGTCGTGTTTCTGGTGGCCTTTGAGGCTCGACAGTCTGTCCTTCGCCCAGTCCGGGAGCGGGTAGAGCCCCGGTGTGCTCGCGACGAGTTCTGGCATCTCTCCGTGGCTACGCCATGCGACTCTTTAATATTTCCCATCTCGTTCTATGCTCAGTAGTTATACCTCGCTCCCGATCAGGGTCGGCGGGTCAGTACGACCACCGAGAGCGTCTCGAACGGATAGGACTCCTCCCGGAGCGATTCGGCCCGGAAGCCGGCTTCCGCCGCGAGACCGAGTACCGCCTCGTACCCCGTGAGGCTGCTGACGAGCAGGAACGCACGTCCGGCGGGTCTGAGTACGCGCCCGACGTCGTCGATGAACGGTTCTATCACCGCTCGACCGGACTCCCCACCCGAGAGCGCCCGCTCCATCCAGTCGTCCCACTCGGTGTCCGGGGCCGTCGGGAGGTACGGCGGGTTGAACACCACCGCATCGAACGCCTCTTCGGAGAAAGGCTTGAGCAGGTCCGCTCGGACGGCGTCGAGGCCCTCGCCCGCCGCCCGTCTACAGGCGTGCGGGTTCAGGTCCGAGGCGACCACGTCCGCGCCACAGACCTCGGCGACGTGCGCTCCGACGTAGCCCGACCCGGTTCCACAGTCGAGCACGCGGTCGCGGGAGGTGATCCGCTCGGCTGCGGTCTCGGCGAGGAGGTGTGAGTCCTCCGCCGGTTCGTACACCTCGGAGTCGAGGCCCCGTCGCTCCGCGAGGTCCCGCCCCGTCACTCGTCGCCGCCGTCGGTCCGTGGCGGCGGTCCGGCCCGCTCCTCGGGTTCGTCCCGGTCGACGACCGCCTCGCCCACCCGGATCGACTCGCCGTTCGCCAGCTTGAACCCGCCCGTCTCCTCGCGGCCGGTGAGTTCGCGCTGTGGGTACGGGATCTTGATCCCCTCGCGGGCGAACGCCGCGTCGATCTCCTTGATCATCCCCTCCTTCGCCCGCCAGCGCCGTCTCGTGGACGGCTTGTCGATCCAGACCCGGGCGTGGAAGTCGATCGAGGAGTCGCCGAAGCCGGTGACGACCACCCGGGGCGAGGGGACGTCGAGGGCGATGTCGACCCGTTCGATCGCCGCCTTGAGCGTCTTCGAGACGTGGTCCAGGTCGGCCTCGTAGTCCACCCCCACGGGGACGCCGATCCGGAGCCTCCCCTCGCGGGTGCGGTTGATGATCTCCTGTGAGCTGATCACGTCGTTCGGGAGGACGACGTGTTCGCCGTCGAACGTCCTGAGCCTCGTGCTCACCATCGTGATCTCCGTGACCGTCCCCTCGGTGATCCCCTCGGTGCCGCCTTCGACCTCGATCCAGTCACCGACCTCGAACGGACGGGAGAACATGAGGACGAACCCGGCGAGGACCGCCGCGAGCGTCTGCTGGGCGGCCATCCCGACGATCACGCCGAGGACGCCCGCCCCGATGAGCAGCCCGCTCAGGTCGACGTTCCACACCCCGAGGACGACGACGACGGAGACGACGTAGACCGTGATCTGGGAGACCCGGTAGGTGATCTCGGTCTGGTGGTCGGTGATCGCGTCCTGTTCGGCGAAGACGTCGGTGATGAGACGGTGGAGCGAGCGGACGAAGACGAACGTCCCGGCGAAGATCAGGAAGGTGAAGAAGAGTCTGCTGATCGCCTCCCGACCGATCCCCGCGGTCGTGAACACCGCTTCGACCGACTGTGCCTGCCCCCAGAGACCCAGCGAGAGCACGCCCGCCACGACGAACGCCATCGGAACGATCGCCGAGATCGCCAGGTCGACCAGCACGCTGTGGACGTCGCCGTCCATCCGCCGTCTGAGCCTGGTCGAGAGCAAGCCGCCGAGCGACGCGACGAGGAGCAACGAGAGGGTGATCGCGGTCCGGCCGCCGGTCGTCGTCACCGTCTCCGAGAGCGAGTCGAGCGCCGCGGCGACCTCGCTCACCATCTCCCCACCTTCAGTGCCCGTTCGGAGAGCGCCGCGAACGTCGCCGGGTCGAGTTCGCCCGGACGCCGTCCCAGGAGCTCCTCGTCTGTCGCGTCGACGACGGCCTCGGGATCGGAGAGCCCGGAGATGTGGGCCGTGTTCCGGATCGCGTTCCGCAGTGTCTTGCGCCGCTGGGTGAACAGCGCCTTCACGAAGTCGAGGAAGAACGCGTCGTCTCGCACCTCGTACTCCGGGTCGCGGGGGAGCGCTCGCACGACCGCGCTCTCGACGGCCGGCGGCGGCGAGAACGCCTCCCTCGGCACCGTCTCGACGATCTCGCACGCCGCGTAGTGGCCCGTCGAGACCGACAGCCGGCCGTACTCCGACGTACCCGGCTCCGCGACCATCCGCTCTGCGAACTCGCGCTGGACCATCACGACGAGCGGCCGGCCCCGGGGAAGCAGGCGGAAGAGGATCGGACTCGAGATGCCGTACGGGAGGTTCGAGACCGAGAGGGAGTACTCCGGGAGGTCGGCCGAGAGGGCGTCGCCCGCGAGGAGGCTGAGCCTCCCCGTCTCGATCTCCGCGGCGAACTCCTCCCGGAGGAACTCGACCAGGGCAGGGTCGCGCTCGACTGCCGTGACGCGCTCACCCACCGCCAGCAGCCTGTCCGTGAGCGCACCGGTGCCCGCGCCGACCTCGAGGACGTGCTCGGTGTCGGCTCCGACCGCCGTGGCGTAGCTCGGCAGTCGGTCGAGCACGCGGTCGTCGACCAGGAAGTGCTGGTCCCTGTTCGGGTCGCCGCGGAGCCCCGCCCGTGCGAGCAACCCGTCCGGATCTCTCATTTCACGGTCGTAGACGACCGTTCTGTGTAAACCTTCCCGTTGTGATCGCACGCTCTCACCCCCTGTCAGCTCCCCTCATCGCGAGCCGAGAGACCCGGGGACGGGCGTGACTGGCTATCCCCGTCGGGCGAAGAGCCGGTACTTCACGTCCGCCTCCCTGATCTCCTCCATGATCCGCTCTTCGACCACCTCCCTCGGGTCGTGGACCCCCGAGACGCGCTCGTCGATCTCCTCGAAGCTCGAAAACGGCGATCGCTTGCGTTCGTCGAGGATCGCGTTCCGGAGCTTCTCGCCGATCCCGGGCAGCAGGTCGAGCTGGTGGAGCCTGAGCGTGATCGGCCCGGCCTCGTTGTAGAACTCGACGAACCGCGACTCCTCCTCCTCGAGCAGGTCGGAGACGACGTACTCTAGCTCCGAGCGTGCGCCGCCGCTGAGGTCGTCGTAGCCGACCTCCGAGATCCGCTCGAGCCCCTCGTCGGGTGGGTCGACGCTCACCCGGTCGGCGATGGAGATACCGGCGTCGTCGGCGAGGGTGAACTCGTAGAGCCGGAACTCGGCCGTCCCGAGCGCGAACGCCAGCGGCGACTTCTGATACCGGGGTCGGTCGTCGTCGGCCCGGCCGTGTGGGAGGAAATCGAGGACCACCGCCTCGGCTGCCCCCTCGCTGTCGGCAGTACTCATCCCCTCGTGATACGTCTAGCGGCCACTTAAACGGTTGGCCGCCTCTCGAACCGGGGCCGACACGCGTCGGTTTCTAGACGTAGCCCGCGACGATATCGAGGATCTCGTCGAGCTCCTCGCCCGAGAGCGAGTAGCGCTCCTGGGCGTAGATCGAGCGCAGTTCGTCCCTGTCCCGTGGGAGGAGGTCCGCGATCTTGTGCGCGATCGGTTCGTCGACCGTCTCCAGCTCGCGGAGGTCGGAGACGAGCTCGCGTGACTCCTCGGGCTCGAGGACCGTAAATCGGTTGACGTGTTCGATCGCCCGCGCGAGTTCGTAGCGGAGCTCTCGCTCCTCGTCGAGCGCGCGCTCCTTTTCGATCTCGGAGAGCAGCGCCTTCGTCTCCGAGATCGTGAGGTACTCCTCGTCGATGATCTCCTTGAAGATCGTCATTCCGTCTGGGCGCGGAGGTGGGCGGGCTTCGCGATGACCGTCTTCTCGCTGCCGCCGTCACGCACGCTGACCTTGTAGGCGGCGCCCTGCTTCCCGACGACGGTGCCGGTTCGGCCCATGAATCGGGGGTGGAACCGGCCGTCGGGCACGCTCGGGTCCAGTTTCAGGTGGACCTTCTGGCCGTCGTCGAACTCGGCGACCGCGCGCTGCGGCGGCGAGGTACCCCGCGCTCTGGGGTGGTTCTTGAGCTTGTTCCGCGTCTTCCGGAGGGGTCCCTTCGATTTCGGCATTTCTGTGTCCCTTTTGCCGCTCGACGATATAAAAGACACGAAGCGTGGGCCAGCTAGAGTCGGTCGCCCGGCACCGGAGCGAGCACGCCGAAGCGGAGCCGGTAGCAGACGGTGCCGAGCGAGAAGTCGAGTGTGAACGAGGCGGACTCGCCTTCGTCCTCCGGTTCGAGCACGACGCTCGCCACGGCGGTGAGGAGGCCGAAGAGCACCCGTCCCGGCCGCGAACTCCGGATCCGTGCGACCTCCCGGTCGTACGCCGCGGCGGTCGTGAGCGAGTACGTGATCCCGAGCGCGAGATACGGGATCGAAAGCCGCAGGTCCCCGCCCCGCTCGCGGTCCATCCGAAACCGGACCAGCGAGAACGCGACTCCGAGCAGCCCGAAGAGGAGTTCGGAGCCGACGACCCGGAGCCAACGGAGGCGTCGTCCCATACGCGACCCTCTACGGCGGATCCGCAAGAACCGTTCCGAGAGGAGAAGAGTGATTCCCCCGGGGAACGCTCACCCCGCATGGACGACCGACAGTACGCGATCGAGACCCGTGCGATCCACGCCGGTCAGGTGCCGGACGCCGAGACCGGCGCGCTGATGACGCCGATCCACGCCAACTCCACGTACGAACAGGACGGTCCGGGCGACCACCGGGGCTACGAGTACTCCCGAACGGGGAACCCGACCCGAACCGACCTCGAGGAGAACCTCGCCTCGCTCGAGGGTGGGGCGTACGGCCGGGCCTTCTCCTCCGGCATGGGCGCGATCAACACGGTGTTGAACCTGCTCTCGGCGGGCGATCACGTCGTGAGCGGCAACGACATCTACGGCGGCACCCACCGGATCTTCACGCAGGTGTACGAGGCGTACGACCTCGAGTTCTCGTTCGTGGATATGACCGATCTGGACGCGATCGAGGGGGCGATGCGCGAGGAGACGAAGCTCCTCTGGCTCGAGACCCCGACGAACCCGCTCATGTCGGTCGTGGACATCGAAGCCGCCACGGAGGTCGCCCACGCGAACGACGCGCTCTGTGCGATCGACAACACGTTCGCGACGCCCTATCTCCAGCGGCCCCTCGAGTTCGGCGCGGATATCGTCTGTCACTCGCTGACCAAGTACCTGGGCGGGCACTCGGACGTGATCGGCGGCGCGCTCGTCGTCGACGACGCCGACCTCGACGACCGGATCGGCTTCTACCAGAACGCCGTCGGCGCGACCCCCGGTCCGTTCGACTGCTTCCTGGTGCTCCGGGGAACCAAGACGTTACCCGTGAGAATGGACCGCCACTGCGAGAACGCGCGCGCCCTCGCTGGGTGGCTCTCGGAGCACCCGGACGTCGAACGGGTCTACTATCCGGGTCTCGCAAACCATCCCGGCCACGAGATCGCGGCGAGGCAGATGGACGACTTCGGCGGGATGCTCTCGTTCGAACTCGACGGGAGCCTCGAGCAGGCGAGCGCGGTCGTCGAAGGCACCGAGGTGTTCACGCTCGCCGAGAGCCTCGGCGGCGTCGAGAGTCTGATCGAACAGCCAGCCCCGATGACGCACGCGGCGATCCCGCGCGAGGAGCGGCTCGCCGCCGGGCTCTCGGACAGCCTGATCCGGGTGAGCGTCGGAATCGAGGACGAGACCGACCTGCGGGACGACCTCGCGCGCGCCATCGACGCCGCCCTCGCCTGAACCGGTTTACTCGAATCCGAACACCTATTTCGACCCGAACCGTTCCACGGCCATAATTGCCTCTATGCGGCCGTCTCACCCTATCTTTCGATCTTTCGGGTAGAAACCGTTTCGCCGTGAGAGGTCGGTAGTCTTACCCGAAGTGGGTACCAGCATGAGAGAAGGGCCTGCGTATAAAGGGAACATTTATAATCGGTACGTTAGTTACTGCCATACGCTATGCAACGGAGAACGTTCCTGAGATACGCTGGCACCGGATCCGCGACCTCCGCGGTCCTGTTAGCGGGCTGTACCGACGATGACGACGACGTCGACCCTGACGACGACGACGCGGATGTCGACGACGATGACGACGAACCGGTAGACGACGAAGACGACGACGCTGATGTCGACGAAGACGACGACGACGCGCCGGACATCGACTTCCCGGAGGACGACCTCACGTGGATGATCCCGTGGTCCGAAGGCGGCGGGACCGACACCTACGCGCGTCAGCTCCAGCCGCTGATGGAGGACCCGCTCGGGGTCTCGGTCGCGATCGACAACCGCGAGGGCGCCGGCAGCATGCTGGGCACCGAGTGGCTCGTCGAGCAGGAGCCCGACGGCCACACGTTCGGCACCGTCAACAGCGCCGGTGCACACTTCACCTGGCGGGCGACCGAGATCGACGAGTGGCACATCGAGGAGGACCTCGACCCGTTCGCCTACTCGGGCGTCTTCGGCTACACGCTGATCGTCAACAACGACGCCGCCGACGAGGCGGGCGTCGACGACTTCGGCTCGCTCCGCGATGCCTACGCGGACGGCGAGATCAGCGGCTTCGGCTACCAGGGCGTCGGCAGCGACAGTCACCTGACGACCCTCCTGCTCAGGGACCAGTACGACCTCGAGTACGACACCTCGGTGCCCTACGACGGCGGTGGCCCGACGATGGAGGCGGTCATCTCCGGGGAGGTCGACGCTGGCTTCGCGACGAACACCTCCGCGGTCAACGCAGAGGAGTCGGGCGAAGCGAGCGCCATCGTCAACCTGATGGACATCGACGTGACCGACACCTGGCCGGACATCGACCGGATCGACGAGTACGGCGACAGCCTGGGCTGGATCACCGAGTTCACGCTCACCCAGCTCGCACCC
>SKWB01000183.1 GCA_007129135.1 Halococcaceae archaeon
GAACCCGACGCGGATCCGCCAGTTCTGCCACTCGACGACGTTCCCCTCGACCGCCCAGCTCGGCCCCTCGGGCTGGACGACGTTGTACGGCTTCAGGTCTTCGCGGAGCTCGCGATCCCCCTCCCGGTAGGGGTAGCTCCGCAGGTCGTTGATCACGTCCGCACGCGTCGGCCCCGTATCGACGAGTTTCACCACCTCGCGGTCGTCCAGGTCGACCCACGCGTGGATGCCCGACAGCGGCCGGTTGTACGCCTCGGCGCCGCGCTCGCCCTCGTCGCCGACCCAGGCGATGCCGTGGGCGAGCCGACGGCTCCGGTCGACGTCCTCCGGAACGAAGTCGTAGCCCGCCGACCACGCGGTGACGATCGCGTTGTCGGGATCCGCCCCCCGTCGTCGGACCGCTTCGCGAAAGCCCTCGTGGGCGGTAACGACGGTCTCGACCTCGACGAACTCCTCACCGATCATCCGGGGCTGGCCGACTGCGATCTCCTCCCAGGCGGTCAGCTCCTCGTCGTCGAGCGAGGCGATCCCCTCGTACGAGGCGTGCTCGGACTTCTCGCGTACGACGACCGACGCCTCGCGGTCGATCGCGCTCCCCTCGGCCTCGTAGGCGCGGTAGGCCTCCTTCGTCGGCTCCGCGAGCGTGATTTCGATGAAGCGCGCGTCGTCCCTCAGATCCGCAGCGTCGAGGACGATCTCGCGCGCGGCCTCGACCTCGGTCGCCGAGAGTGGGTCGAGCGGGTGGTTCCCCTCTGTGTCGGTTTCCGGTACCATGTCATCGACACACACGAAACAGGCTCACATAACTGTTGAGCGGGGTCGCCGGTGGGAGAGGACCCGAGGTTCTTGTCGGTCCCGACGGTACCAGCGCCATGCGCGTGAGCGTCATCGGCGGCGGAACGGTCGGGGAGGACGACGCGGGAGTGGCAGAGCGGGTCGGAAGAGTGCTCGCCGAGCGAGGTCACACCCTCGTCTGTGGCGGACGCGGCGGCGTGATGGAGGCGGCGTGTCGGGGTGCGAGTGAGGCCGGCGGGACGACGATCGGGATCCTCCCCGGTACGGACCCGGGCGAGGCGAACCCGTACGTCGAGGTCTCGATCGTGACCGGGATCGGCGAGATGCGGAACGTGCTCGTCGTGCGGAACGGCGACGCCGCCATCGCGATCGGTGGCCGCTACGGCACGCTCTCGGAGATCGGCTTCGCGCTCAAGATCGGTCGCCCTGTCGCCGGCCTCGGAACCCACGACGTCGAGGGCGTCGAGGCGGTCGAGACGCCCGAAGAGGCGGTGCGCTACGTCGAACGAACGACGCCGTCTACGACGGAGCCCTGAGGGGAACTATCGCGAGGTGAGGACGTCGAAGATCCAGTGGGTGCGTGGCCTCACGCGAGGAAGAGGCGAGCGGTCCCGCCCCGTCAGCGTCCCGGCGCGGGAAAGGGTGAAAACCACGCCAGTCGAGCGCGGGTGTAGCCCCAGCGTGTGACTGCAGGCCCTTGTCCTTCGCCACAGTGGCCGGAGCGGGGCGGAGCCGTACCGTGGGAGACGTGGCGCACGACGAAGTACCGTCTGCCAGCAGACGACACGCCCGAGATGCCGAGAGGGCGGCGTCAGGAGGTCGTCCCCACATGACGGTTCGATGGTCCAGACCGGATCCGAAGGACGCTGATGAGCGACCTGCTACTCGACGGACACGCGATCCGATAGACGGGCGTCTGCACCGGGTCAGTCCGCTGCCGTCGCCTCTCCGGGCGTCCCTCCGGCCCCGTTCGCCCGCCCCGCCTCGACCGCCTCGATCAGCAGTTCGGCGACGTCGACGATCTCGATCTCGTCCTCGAAGTCGCCGGTCTTCCGGCCGTCCTCGTACATCGTCATGCACATCGGGCAGGCGACGACGAACTTCTCGACCGCGCTCCCCGCGTCGGTGTCCTCCAACGCCTCCCTGAGTCGCTCCTCGCTCGGTTTGGGCTCCTCGTCGAACTCCATCCAGAGGCCGCCGCCGCCACCGCCACAGCAGAAGGAGTTCGCGCGGTTTCTCGGCATCTCGTACAGCTCGCAGCCGGTCGCCCGGATCAGCTCCCTCGGTGCCTCGTACTCGTCGTTGAACCGCCCGAGGTGACACGGGTCGTGGTAGGTGACCGTGTAGTCGAGTTCGCTGCCCGAGAGGCCGAGCCGTCCCTCTCGAACGAGCTCCTCGACCGCCTGCGTCCAGTGGAGCACCTCGATTTCCCCGTCGTTATTCCAGAACCCG
Source organism: Halococcaceae archaeon (assembly GCA_007129135.1). Taxonomy (GTDB): domain Archaea; phylum Halobacteriota; class Halobacteria; order Halobacteriales; family Halalkalicoccaceae; genus Natronorarus. The sequence continues at coordinate 2,248 of SKWB01000183.1, forward strand.
TCGTACTCGAACGGCATCACCGGGTCGTCGGCGAACTCCGCGAAATCGATCTCCGGGTACTCGTTCTCGAACGTGTTGTAGCTGTGGGGATCCGTACAGACGAGCTTCTCGAACGCACAGTCCTCGAAGCTCTCGACGTGGTGGCCGGCGAGTTCGAGGAAGAGGAACTCCTCGCCCACCCGGCGGATGTCGTTGCCGTCGTAGCGCTCGTCCTCGAACAGGATCCCGACCTCGACGTCGGCGGCGTCGAACAGCCGAGCGAGCGAGCGCGCCACGGTCTTGTTCCGGTCGTCGTAGCTCGGGTAGTCGCCGACGTACCAGAGGTACTCCACCTCGGTCTCCCTCGCATCGACGAGGTCGAACTCGAGCTCGTCGGCCCAGTTCGCCCGGTCGTCCGGACGCTCGCCGAAGGTGTTCCCGCGCTGCATCAGGTTGCCGAAGACGTCCTGCATGTTCGAATCGACATCGCCCTGGTCGGTGAGCTGACGGTTCAGCTTCGCGAACGTGCTCAGGTGTTCGATCTCGACCGGGCAGGCGTCCATACACGCCATACAGGCCATACACGACTCCATCGTCTCCGCGCGGATCACGCCGCCGCCGTCGGCGACGATCGGCCGTTCCTCCCCCCCTGCATCGAGCCGTTCCCGGTAGGCCTTCAGGTCGAGGATCACGTCCCGCGGGTCGAGCGGCCGGTTCGAGGCCTTCGCCGGACAGACCGCCGAACACCGCCCGCACTTCGTACAGGCGTCCTGGTCGAGCATGTCCTTCCAGGTGAGGTCGTCGATCGACTCGGCGTTCGTGTGGTCGAGGTCCGCGGGGACGGCGGGCAGGCGCACGCCGGCCTTCTCGTCGCGCGTGACGACGTTCGCGAACGACGAGAGCATGTGAAACGGCTTCGCGTACGGGATCCACGCGATGAAAAAGAGCGAGAGCAGCGAGTGCTGCCACCAGACGACGGGGTAGATCGCCGCCGCCCCCTCGGCGGTGAGCCCACCCGCTTCGAGGAGATTGGCGGTGAAGACGCCGACGAAGCTCACCGTCTCTTCGGCCCGGATCTCCTGTCCGACCATCGACACGCCCTGCACGAGAAAGCCGCCGACGCCGATCAGAAAGAGCAGCCAGATGAACAGGTCGTCCTCGCGGCTCGTGTGTCGCCCCCAGAGCCGGACGTTCCGGACGACGTAGCGGCGGTACATCGCCATGCCGATCCCGACGACGAACAGCAGCCCGAACGCGTCGAGGACGAGCTGGTAGGCGAGGTAGAAGTCGCCGACCCAGAACGAGTCGCCGGTGAGCAGCCGGTAGAAGTCCATGTCGATGAAGAGGATCGTCGTGCCGATCAGGAGGACGAGAAAACCCCAGAAGATGAAGGCGTGCATCAGCCCGCCGTAGAGGTCGCGGTTGAACTGCTTCTCGTTGCTGCCGGCGATCTTCGCGGCGGCGACGATCCGTTCGGAGAGATCCGAGAGCCGGTCGATCGGTTCCTCCGAGCCCTCCGTGTAGCGCATAAAACGCTGGTAGACGCCGTAGAGGAAGACCACGATCACCACGACCGAGAGGAAGTAGAACAGCCCCTTCCCGACGGGGCCGATCTGCCAGAACGTCTCGCGGGTGGCCTCGGCCCCCGCCTGCCCGAGAACGTACATAATCGTTGTGCTGTGTACCGGGCGCTTAACTCTTCTCACCGCGGGCGCACGGCTCGGTTTTAGACGGCCGAGAGGAACACCAGGACGACGGAGAACACGAGAACGGGGAGATCCGGAGGACCGAGCGAGAGCCGAGGAAGCGTCGCGTTCCACGAGAGACACCGCGCACGCAACGCGAGCGAGAGCCGGTCCGCCCGGGTGAGAGCGCGCGAAACGCCGGCGACGACCAGCCACGAGATCCGCGTTCTCACCGGCTGCTCGGTCCCCAGCCGCGCGGCGTGGGCCGCTCGCGCCCGTCTCAGGTCGTCGACGAGCAGCGGGAGGAACCGGGCGACGAAGCCGACGCCCAGCCCCAGAAACCGCCCGACGCGCCCGGGCAGCGCCCACGCGAGCGCCGCCTGTGACTCTCGAACCGGGGTCGTCCGGACGTACGCCGCGGCGACCAGGAGGACGAGGAGGATCCGGTAGCTCGCGAGCGCCGGGTCGACGGCCCGGTCGAGGGCGACCCACGGCGGGCCGAGGACGACCGCCTCGATCAACGGTGCGGCGAGGACGAACGGGAGGACGATCCGGACCGTCCAGAGCGTTCCGAGCAGGGGCGTTCGGCTCGCGAACAGGACGACGAGTGTGAGGACCGTGAGCAGCGCGAGCCCCCGAGGCGTGGTGTAGGCGTAGGCGGCGGCGACGAACGAGAGCTGGAAGGCGAGCTTCGAGCGGGCGTCGAGGCGGTGGGCGAACGAGCGGCCGGGAGAGAAACTCAGCATCGCGGATCGCGCACAGACAGCCCCGGAAGGTCCGAGAGCAGTGTCTCAGGGCACCCCTCCCGGAGGATCCGCCCGTCCCCGAGGACGAGGATGCGGTCCGCGTCCTCCCAGAGGTCGCGCAGGTCGTGGGTGACGACGATCACGCTCGTTCCCGATCTGTGAAGCTCTCTGAGCCGCGCGAGCACGGACCGTCGTGCGGGTTCGTCGAGGCCGGTGAGCGGTTCGTCGAGCACCAGGTGATCGGGCTCCATCGCGAGCGCGCCGGCGATGGCGAGGCGTTCCTCCTCGCCGCCCGAGAGCGTCGTGATCCGATCCTCCGCTCGTCCACGCAGGCCGACGGCGGCGAGCGCCTCGTCGGCCCTGCGGTCGATCTCCTCCCGGGCGAGGCCAAGGTTCTCGGGGCCGAACGCGACGTCCTCTCCCACGGTAGCGGCGACGAAGCCGTCCCTCGGGTGCTGGAAGACCATCCCGACGGCCGTCCGGGCGGCGACGAGGTCGGCTCCCACTCGCCGGCCGTTCACGAGCACCTCCCCCGCGTCGGGTTCGAGCAGCCCGTTCCAGTGGCGGACGAGCGTCGTCTTCCCCGAGCCGTTCGGTCCGGCGAGGAGGAGGAACTCGCCGTCCGGGACGGAGAGCGAGACGCCGGAGAGCGCGACGTGATCGGCGTAGCGGTGGACGAGGTCGCGGGTCTCGATCATCAGGCGGCGGCGAGCGCGTCGCTTCGGACGATGCCGACGGCGGCGGCGATCTTCACGGCCTCGAACGGGACGAACGCGACGGCGCTCGCGACGAACGCCCGGGAGAGGCTCACGTCCTGGACGAACGCGAAGCCGACCGTCCCCAGCGCGTAGATGAGCACCGTCCCGAGGACCATCGCCCCGACGAGCGTCGGGAGGCCGACCCCGCGGTGGTCGCTGAGCGTTACCCCCCGATGGACGACCAGTCCGACGACGCCCGCCGCGAGCGGGTACGACCATAGGTAGCCGAGGGTCGGGCTCGCGAGCAGCACGCCCGGGCCGGCCGTCCCACCCGCGAACACCGGCACACCGAGGCCGCCCGCGAGGAGGTAGAAGACCATCGCGACGCATCCCCAGACGGGCCCGAGCAGGATTCCGGCGAGGAAGACGCCGAGCACCTGGAGCGTCACCGGGACGCCCGGTGCGAGCGGGTTCGGGAACGAGACGTAGGCGAACGCCCCCATCAACGCGGCGAAGACGGCCGCCCGCGCGAGGTTCCGCACCGTCTCGTCGCCGACGAGATCGACGTCTCCAGCCTCCGTTCGTGTCGTATCGGCCATGACGGGCCATCTCGTCAAGTCTACTCAAAGGTTCGGTTTACGAGGTGGGTTCGGCGAAAGCGTTTATATACCTTCACCCCGTTCGACCGCGCCACGAACCATGGACGAGAAGACACAGGAGCTCCGTGACATCTTCCTCGAGATGAGCGGCGAGGGGTCGGTCACCGAGAGCCAGGAGCAGACGAGGGGGTCGCTCGCCGAGGAGCGATCCGACGAAGAGCGTGTGGGCCCGGTGATCGAGACGATGCGAGAGCGTCTCGAGTTCGAGACGGACGAGGAGACCGAGACGTACGCACGGGTCGTCCGGGGCTTCTTCGGGGACGAGACCGACGCGGAGGTCGCAGCGGAGATCGACACGGACACCGAGCACGTCCTCGCGATGCGGATGGACCTCCACTTGATCAGGGACGAGGAGACCGAGATCGCGGCCGAGACGCGCGAGATCAGGCGTCGACGCGCCGACGACGAGTCCGTCGCGGAGATCGCCGAGGCTCTCGATCTCGATGCGGAGGAGCTGGAGGGGGTCGTCCGTGCGCTCGACGCCGACGCGGCCTCGCGTCGGGTGAACGACCGCTACCGCGACGAGTTCGAGACGATCGTCGCCGACGGGGACCTCTCGACTCGTCTCGCCCGCGACGCCCGTGAGGACGGCCTGCGCGAGGCGACCGAGGGAATGGAAAACGAGCTCTCGATGTGAACCTTCTTATCCGAGTGCGGAGCCAGCGAGGGCGTGCCGCCCCACGCGATGAGCGACCTCGCGATCGCCGCCTACTGCCCGCGTAAGCTCTACTACACCTGGCAGGCCGACGATCGGACGGTCCCAGAACCGGTGCGAGAACGCCGACGACTCGCCTTCCGATACGACGAGTTGCTCGCAGCCTCGGACGAGTCCCTCGCGACCGAGCCGATTGCCGTCGCACCCGAGGAGTACCGGAGGAACCTCGAGCGGAGCGCTCGGACGATCGATCGGTTCGAGGACCTCGCGAGCCCCGGCGAGCGCGAGGTGCTCCTCACCGGTCGGGAGTGCCGTGGGATCGTCCACAAGGTACTCGATGGGCCTCCGGAGCCCTCGACGATATCGACGGGAACGCCTCCGACCCAGGGCGTCTGGGAGCCCGATTCGGTTCGTGCGGTCGCGGCGGCGAAGGCGCTCGCCTGGACCCGGGAGCGGCCGGTCGATCGAGCGTACGTCGAGTATCCCACACACGGTGTGATCCGACCCGTCGAGATCACCGCACGGCGGACGGCGACCTACCGGCGGGCGGTCAGAGCGACCGAGGCGATCGACGGCCCGCCGCCACGGCTCCGTGGGAGGTCGAAGTGTGAGCCCTGCGAGTTCCGCGAGCGCTGTGGCGTCCGGAGCCGATCGCTGCGGTCGCTGCTGTTCGGCGTGCGGTGACCCTCACGGGGACCGTCGTGGAAACACGTCGTTCCCCGGACGCGAATCGAACGCAAGCGGAGACCCGTACGCCTCAGAGGACGAGCAGCTACGACGATCCCTTTCACCGGTCGGCGAGCCACCGCTCGATCTCGTCGGCGAGTGCGCCCCGACGGTGGATCTCCCTCATCTCGACGTCGACGACCGTGCTCTCGGTCCCCGTCAGGGAGCCACCATCGAGAACGACGTCGCTTCGCCTCTCGACAGCGGGGTCGAGGTCGACGACACGTCGGGCGTTCGGATCACCGCTCAGGTTTGCGCTCGTCGCGGTGATCGGTGCGACCTCGGCGAGCAGCGCCAATGCGACCGGGTGGTCGGGGATCCGGATCCCGACGCGCTCACGCCCCCCGGTGAGTTCGTCGGGGATCTCGGGACCGCGCTCTGCGACGACGGTGACCGGCCCGGGGAGAAACCGCTCCGCGAACGCACGTTCGCGGTCGGTGAGTCGCGTGTACCCCTCCGCTGCCGCCACGTCCGGGACCGCCATCGAGAGCGGGCGATCCCGCGCTCTCCCCTTCGTCTCGAAGGCCCGTTCGATCGCTTCGGGCGAGAGCGCGTCCGCCCCGAGACCGTAGACCGTCTCGGTCGGGTAGACGACGAGTGCGCCCGCGCGGATCGCCGCCGCGGCACGGTCGATGGCCTCCATACCGGGGGGTCGGGCAGGAGCGAAAAAAGCCTTTACAGGTCCGAAATCGCGGTCTCTACCCCGTCCCACTCCGGGAACTCGGGCTGCTCGCTCGCCGCCCACGCGTACCGTATCGTCCCCTCGCCGTCGATGAGGAAGACGGCGGGTCGCGGCTCCGAGACGCCACTCATCCCGTCGAGGTCGTTCACGACACCGTAGGCCTCCGCGACCCCGTTTCCGGGATCGCTGAACAGCGAGGCCTCGAGGCCCCGCTCCTCGAGAAACCGCTTGTGCTCGTACGGCGTCGAGATGGAGAGCCCGACGACGCGCACCCGCTCGTCGATCCCCCGCTCCCGTATCTCCTTCCACGTGTAGAGCGCCGGGAACGCCCCGTCCATCGAGTGAAAGACGAGCAGGACCGGCCCTTCGCTCGTGAGCGCCGAGAGCGAGAAGTCCTCCCAGAACTCCCGGTTCACCAGCGGGCGGGTGAACTCCGGGGCCCCCTCGCCGGGTTCGGGGTGGTCGGTCGGCGGCAGCGAGACGACGTCGAAGTCGACCATCAGGCGGCCCCCTCGCCGTAGGTACGCTCCAGATACTCGACGATGTTCGCGCTCTCGGCCATCGTCACGCCCGTGATCTCGTCGACGAGCACCGGCACCGACCGGACGCCCGCGACGCGCTTGACGGCGGTTCGACGGGAGTGAAGCGGTTCGACGTATCTGGATCGGTACTCGACGTCGAGGTCGTCGAGCGTCCTGACGACGCGTTCACAGAACGGACACGCCTGCAGGCGGTAGAGCGTGATCTGAGCGGTCACGACTACGAGGAGGGAGTCGAGCGGTAAACCGGTTCGGTCGGACAGCGACCCGACACTCCCGGGCGAAAATGGGAAGCGGTTTATCCGTGAGCGAACGACAAACGAACGTGCTGCGCAACAGTTGCCGGTATCTCCGACGCCGTGCCGGCCGGATCGCGGGTCGCTGGAGGGGCCTCTCGAACGATCGGAAGAGCGTCGTGCTCGCGGTCTGCGTCGTCGCCCTGATCGTCGCCCTCGACGTCGTCCCGGTCGGATGAGCGGGCGAGCGGCGCTCCCCGGACTCGGCTTCCTCGTCGTCGGAGCGCTGCTCGCCCACTGGCTCGCCCCGGTCGTGGGTATCGACCGGATCCTGCTGGCGATCGGCGTCGGCGCGGTCTGTGCGAACACCGTCGGGATTCCGGAGGTCCTGCGCGAGGGCGTCGGCAGCTACTCGGTCCTCCTCGGTGCGGGGATCGTCCTGCTCGGTGCCTCGATCCCGCTCGGCGCGCTCGCCGAATCGGGGCCGGTGCTGCTCGTACTCGTCGTCTGCGTCGCCAGCGTGACGCTCGTGCTCGTCGAACTGATCTCCCGGGTCGGTTTCGGGCTCCCCGACACCCTCCGTGCGCTGCTCGCCTCCGGTACGAGCATCTGTGGCGTCTCGGCCGTGGTGGCGGTCGCGAGTGCGATCCGCGCCAGGCAAGAACACATCGCCTACGCGGCGGCCACCGTCTTGCTCTTCGACGCGGTGACGATCGTCCTCTACCCCCTCTTGGGATCGTTCCTCGGCCTCTCGGACGCCGTCTTCGGGATCTGGGCGGGTCTCAGCATGTTCAGTACCGGGCCCGTGGTCGCCGTCGGCTTCGCCCACTCGGAGGTCGCGGGGCAGTGGGCGACGATGACGAAACTCGCGCGGAACGCACTGATCGGGGCCGTGGTCGTCGCCTACGCCGCGCGGTACGCCGGCGACGGTCGGAGCGTCGGGATCGCCGACCTCTACCGACGGATCCCGGCGTTCGTCCTCGGCTTCCTCGTCCTCGCGGTCGTGGCGAACGCGGGCCTCCTCTCGCCCGGAGCGCTCTCGGCGATCGGCGAGGCCGGCGACTGGCTCTTCTTGCTCGCGTTCGTCGGCGTGGGTGCCGACGTGAAGCTCTCCAGGCTCCGCGAGACGGGTGTCGCCCCGCTCGTCGTCGTCGCGCTCGCGTTCGGCCTGATGAGCGCGCTCACGCTCGCGGCGTCGCTCGCGCTCTTCGGCTGAGACGAGGAAACCCTTAATCCGCCCGGTGGTCAACCTTTCGACGGCTAATGGCCGCCTTTTCACCCGGCACTGCGGTGACCGTCTTCGGCCTCGACGTCTCGTTCGGGGTGCTGGCGGGCGTCACAGCGGTCGCGCTGCTCGTCCTACTCTCGCTGTCGGCGCTCTTCTCGGCCGCGGAGATCGCGCTGTTCTCGCTGTCCCCTCACCGCCTCGACGAGCTCGTCGAGGAGGGACGCCCGCGGGCGGAGGCCGTCGCCCGACTCAGAGAGGACCCCCACAGACTGCTCGTGACGATCCTCGCGGGCAACACCCTCGCGAACCTGACGATGGCCGCGGTCGCCGTCGGCCTGCTCGCGCTCGTGGTCGATCCGTTCTCCGCCGTCGCCGTGGGCGTCCTCGGGGTGGCGACGCTCGTCCTCCTCTTCGGCGAGAGCGCGCCTCGATCGTACGCGGTCGAACACACGGAGCCGCTCGCGCTGCGCCTCGCCCGGCCGATCCGCCTCTCGGAGTACGCGCTCTACCCGCTGGTCGCGCTGTTCGACGGGCTCACCCGGGTGGTGAACCGCCTCGTCGGCGGCGGCGGGGCGATCGAGACGCCGTATCTCACCCGGGACGAACTCGAAGCGCTGATAGAGACGGGCGAGCGCGAGGGCGTCATCGACGAGGACGAGCGCGAGCTGTTCCAGCGCGTCTTCCGGTTCACCGAGACGATCGCGAAGGAGGTGATGACGCCCAGGCTCGACGTGACCGCGATACCGGCGGAGGCGAGCGTCGCCGAGGCGATCGACGTCGCCATCCAGAGCGGCCACGAACGGCTGCCGGTCTACGACGCGAACCTCGACAACGTCGTCGGGGTCGTCGCCGTTCAGGACCTCGTCAGGGAACACACCTACGGCGAACGCTCCGATCCCGTGCTACGCGACCTGACGACGCCGACGCTGCACGTCCCCGAGTCGAAGGCCGTCGACGAACTGCTGCGCGAGATGC
>SKWB01000221.1 GCA_007129135.1 Halococcaceae archaeon
AGCACGACGACGAGGAAGACCCAGACGACGTCGACGAAGTGCCAGTACATCGAGACCGTGCTCACGGAGGTGTGGCGTTCGGCGTCGTACTGGCCGGCGAGCGCGCGGAAGAGCAACAGCGAGATCAGCACCGCCCCGAGCATGACGTGCAGGCCGTGGAGGCCGGTGAGCGCGAAGAACGCGCTCGAGTAGATCCCGCTCTGGAGCGTGAAGCCGTACTCGACGATGAACTCGTAGTACTCGTAGCTCTGGCCGGCGAGGAAGATCAGCCCCAGGACGAGCGTCGCGGCCAGCCCGACGATGAAGTTCCGCCGGTTGTCCTTCAGGAGCTCGACGTGGGCCCAGTGAATCGTGAAACTCGAGAGGATCAGGATGAACGTGTTCGCGAGCACGAGGTAGTTGAGGATCGGGATCGAGACGCTGCCGATCGTGATCGCGCCCTCGGCGAGCGGCACCATCAGGACGTCGGTCGCCTGGTCCCAGGAGACGATACGGATCTGGAAGAAGTAGACGAAGGCCGCGCCGAAGGTCGCGATCTCGGTCCCGAGAAAGAGCAACATCCCCCAGCGGAGCTTCGACTCGCCGCGGCCGCCCTCCTCCCAGTAGGCCTTCACGAAGCCGTGGTAGGTCCAGCCGTAGAGCCCGACGAGGAGGACGACGGTGCTCGCGACGAAGACGACGGCACCGGCGAGGGGGTCTAGCAGTCCGTCGCCGACGCCGAGGATGAGCAGTGCGAGTCCGACGTAGATACCGGAGGCGCCGACGGCCGCGACGAAGGGCCACCAGCTCGCCTCACCGTAGCCCTTCGGCCAGTCCTCGACCGCGGGCAGGTGGTGATGATCGTCAGCCATGGTCGTCGGTTGCGCGCCGACTACCAAAAACCCATCTGACTTCGACAGGGCAAGGTACAACACCGTAGCGCGGCGATACTACCCATGCAGCGCCCGTTCGCCGACCCGGGGTTCGAGGTCGAACGCGACACCGCCGTCCTCCCGGGGGAGTCACCAGTTCGCTGTCCACACTGCGCCCAGCCGTTCTCGAGCGAGCGATACCGGACACTCCACCTCGGCCTCACACACTACGACCGCCTCTCGGAGGGAGACCGCGGGGCGTTCGTCGACGCCTACCGCGGCGAGACCGACGAGATACGGACCTTCCGGCTGAAAGTGCTCGGTCTGCTCGTGCTGATCTACTTCCTCTACCTCTTCGTCTGGCTGCTCGTCGCGTGATACGGACGCTCGGGGTCGCTCACCGCGATCGCCGACCACTACCGGTGATCGCCGCTGGCCAGTGAGAGCCGTCGCTGCGAGACCGTGCGGAGGCCGGATCCGGCGTGGCGGTGGAAGTCGATGGCTTTTGGTGACTGGCGTCTCTACTCCCGGTATGGACGACCAGACGGGCCTCGGCCGGGCCGAAGAGCGACTCCGCAACCCCGACGAGGACGAGCGGTTTCCCTACGGGAAGACGAGTCCGTTTCCGATCTTCATCGCGCTCGGCCTCGCGCTCTCCGAAGTCGGCGTCTTCCTCGGCATCGTCCCGCTCGCGGTCGGGGGGCTGGTCCTCTTCTCGGGGAGCGTCGGGGGCATCCTCAGCGAGGCCGGCTACGTCGCGACGCCCTGGGGGACGCTCCTGGTCATCGGCGGGATACTGCTCGCGCTCGCCGGCTCGCTCTACGCCTTCTTCTTCGACCTCGCGGGGGTCACGCGGGTCGCCTCGATCGCCGTCGCCGCCGGACTCTGTATGCTCGGGGCGCTCGTCGGCCGGTTCGCGCTGGGCGAGCGGTACTAGAAATCAGCACCTATTTGACCGGCGGCGGGCTATCGCAGGTCATGAGCGAAAGCGACCGCGTCTTCGACCGCGAGACCCTGTTGGACGCGACGGTGAACTTCATCCCGCTCGTGATCCTCTTCATCTTCATCGGCCTCTTCCTCGTCGCCAACCCGTGGGGCGACGGGATCACCGACCTGATGACGATCTACATGTACGCGATCATGTTCGGGATGGTCGTCGGTCTCTCCTGGCTCACCTACGAGATCATGAAGCGGCTCTGAGCCACACGAGCGACTCGGCGATCAGCAACACCGCCGTGGCCATCGCGGTTCCGACCTGACCGCCCGCCGCCCCGACCATCCGTCTGCGACGACGCCGACCGGTCCGTCGAACGCTTCGGGCACCTCTAGGACCTGTAGGGTGTTCCCTCGTTCTGAGAGTCGCACCTTCTATGATACGTGATGGCGTGACACGAAAGAGCGTTCTCGACCGACCGACGGGGCCCGAGTCGCGCGTTCCGCATACTTGATAACGGTGGGGTCCTGACCGAGGTACATGGTAGAAGGGCAGATCGCCTTGACGGTTCTGATGGGTGTGCTTCTGTTGGCGGTCGCCGCGTGGATCTCGCGCGTCGAGAACTGGCGTTCGCCGCTCTCCAGCGGTGGGGCGGCCGTCTCAGAGGAGGAGGGCTACGAGACGGCACACAAACCCGGCGGGATCACCCGCTGGTTGACGACGGTCGATCACAAGGACATCGGTATCCTCTACGGTATCTTCGCCGTGATCGCGCTCGTCATCGGTGGCGTCTCGGTGACGCTCATGCGCCTGGAGCTGTTCAGCCCCGAGACGACGTTCCTCGCGCCCGATACGTACAACGCGTTCATGACGAGCCACGGCATCACGATGCTCTTTCTCTTCGGGACGCCGATCATCGCCGCGTTCGCGAACTACTTCATCCCGCTCCTGATCGGCGCCGACGACATGGCCTTTCCACGGATCAACGCCATCGCGTTCTGGCTGCTCCCGATCTCCGGGTTCCTGATCTGGCTGCCGCTCCTCAGCTACCCGCTCGCGGGCGTCATCGCCCCCGCCCAGGCCGGCTGGACGATCTACCCCCCGATGTCGATCGAACAGAGCCACGCCGGGCTCGATCTCATGCTGCTCGGCCTGCATCTCTCCGGGATCAGCGCGACGATGGGGGCGATCAACTTCATCGCCACCATCTTCACCGAGCGGGGACCCGACGTCGGCTGGAACAGGCTGGATATCTTCTCGTGGACGATCCTCACCCAGTCGGGGCTGATCCTCTTCTCGTTCCCGCTTCTGGGCAGCGTGCTCGTCATGCTGCTGCTTGACCGGAACCTCGGGACGCAGTTCTTCACCGTCGAGGGTGGCGGGCCGATCCTCTACCAGCACCTCTTCTGGTTCTTCGGTCACCCCGAGGTCTACATCCTCGTGCTGCCGCCGATGGGGCTGATCAGTCTGATCCTCCCCCGATTCGCGGGTCGGAAGCTGTTCGGCTTCAAGTTCATCGTCTACTCGACGCTCGCGATCGGTGTGCTCTCCTTCGGCGTCTGGGCGCACCACATGTTCACGACCGGTATCGACCCCCGGATCCGCGTCGCGTTCATGGCGGTCTCGCTCGCCATCGCGGTGCCGAGCGCGGTGAAGGTGTTCAACTGGATCACGACGATGTGGAACGGGAGGGTGAGACTCACCGTGCCGATGCTCTTCTGTATCGGTTTCGTCGCGAACTTCATCATCGGCGGCGTGACGGGGGTCTTCCTCGCCTCGATCCCGGTGGACCTCGTGCTGCACGCGACGTACTACGTCGTCGGCCACTTCCACTACGTCGTGATGGGTGCGATCGCCTTCGCGGTGTTCGCGGGGATCTACTACTGGTTCCCGCTCGTCACCGGTCGGATGTACCAGCGGAAACTCGGGCTGATGCACTTCTGGCTCTCGATGATCGGGACGAACGTGACGTTCCTCGCGATGATCCTGCTGGGCTACGGCGGCATGCCGCGACGCTACGCGACCTACCTCCCACACTTCGCCGACCTCCACCAGATCACCACCGTTGGCGCCCTGATCCTCTTCGTCGGCCAGCTGATCTGGGTGTTCAACATGGTCCAGTCCTACTTCGAGGGGCCGCTCGTCGAGAGCGGCGACCCGTGGGACCTGGAGAAAGACGGCCTGCTCACCGCGGAGTGGACCTGGTTCGACCGCGAAGTGATCGGTCCGGCGATGGCCGACGGCGGCGAACTCGACGACCCCGAGGGCCACGAGCCCGCCGACGACTGATCGGTCGGTCCCTTCTCTCTCGCGTTCGTTGTTCGAAACTCCCGAAACGTACCGACGAGGCGACCGAAGCTCCCCGTCCGATCACGCGAGGGGTGCCGGGCTGCGTCTCAGGAGCTGAGGACGATGAACAGCGCGGTGAGCGCCATGAAGAGCGCGACGGCACCCAGAACGAGCGCGAGGAGGTCCTTCTCCGAGAGCTCCTTGTCTATCATACTCTCGGGTTCGAATGCGAGAGGGAAAGCCTCATCGTTCGGACGCCACAACCCTCACCGTGAACGACACCGCCGTCCCCGAGGCCACGAAGGTCGCCGGCAACCGCGTCATCCTGACGATCTACGCCGCGCTCGTCGGCCTCGCCGGACTGTTTGGCTTTCTCATCGGGATCTTCCTGGAGGACCTCGAACCGGTCGCGATGTTCGGGGTGATACCCGTTCCGCCGACGCCGGTCGGCCTCGCCGTTTACGGCGCGATCACCATCGCGGTCGTGCTCGGGGTCTTTCTGGGGCTCGTGATGGTCGTCTCCCGGCGAGCCTAGCTCACCGTCCCGACCGTCTCCTGGTAGCTGCCGTGTTCGGCCTCGAAGACGGACATGATCTCACCCATCGTCGCGTACGACTTCACGGCCGCTAAGATCGCCGGCATCGTGTTCTCGCCGTCGCGGATCGCCTCCTCGATCGAGGCGAGTGCCTCCTCGACGGCACGGTCGTCACGGTCGGCCTTCACCGACTCCAACCGGTCACGCTGGTGCGCTGCGGCCGCCTCCTCGTCGACGTGGAGGATCTCCGGGCTGGTGTCCTCGGAGAGCGTGTACCTGTTGACCCCGACGACGACCTCCTCCTCGCGCTCGACCCGTTCCTGGTACTCGTAGGCGGCGTCCTGGATCTCGCGGTGGAAGTAGCCCTCCTCGATCCCCCGGAGGATGCCGTCCCTGACCGACCCATCGCCCATCTCGCGAATCTCCTCGATGTAGGCCATCGCGCGCGCTTCGACCTCGTTCGTGAGCGCCTCGACCGCGAAGCTCCCCCCGAGGGGGTCGACGATGTCGGCGACGCCCGACTCCTCGGCGATGATCTGCTGGGTCCGCAGGGCGACGCGGACCGCCTCCTCTGAAGGGAGCGCGAGCGCCTCGTCGTAGCTGTTGGTGTGTAAGCTCTGGGTGCCGCCCATCACGCCGGCGAGCGCCTGGATCGTCACGCGGGCGACGTTGTTGAGCGGCTGGTGGGCGGTGAGGCTCTGGCCGGCGGTCTGGGTGTGGAACTTCAGTCGCTTGGACTCCGCGCGCTCGGCGCCGTACTGCTCGTCCATCACCCGGGCGTAGATCCGGCGGGCGGCGCGGAACTTCGCGACCTCCTCGAAGAAGGAGTTGTGACAGTTGAAGAAGAACGAGAGCCGGGGCGCGAAGGCGTCGACGTCGAGACCCCGCTCCATCGCGTCCTCGACGTAGCCGAAGCCGTCGGCGAGCGTGAAGGCGAGCTCCTGGACCGCCGTCGACCCCGCCTCGCGGATGTGGTAGCCCGAGATCGAGACCGGGTGGAAGTTCGGCGTCTCCTCCGTGCAGAACTCGACGACGTCGGTCACCAGCGAGAGCGACGCCTCCGGGGGTATCACCCACTCCTTCTGTGCGATGAACTCCTTGAACATGTCGTTCTGGAGCGTGCCCCTGACCTCCTCGCGGGGAACGCCCTGCTGGTCGGCCAGCGCGACGTACATCGCGTAGATCACCGGCGCGCTCGGGTTGATCGTGAACGAGGTCGAGACCTCGCCGACGTCGATGCCGTCGAAGAGCACCTCCATGTCCCGCAGCGAGTCGACGGCGACGCCCTCCTTTCCGACCTCGCCCAGGCTCATCGGGGCGTCGGAGTCGAGTCCCATCAGCGTCGGCATGTCGAACGCGACCGAGAGGCCGGTCTGGCCCTGTTCGATCAGGAAGTGAAAGCGGTCGTTCGTCTCCTCGGCGGTGCCGAAGCCGGCGAACTGGCGCATCGTCCAGGTCCGACCCCGGTACATCGTCGGGTACGGACCCCGGGTGAACGGCTCCTCGCCGGGGAAGCCGAGGTCGGAGAACTCGAGACCGGCGACGTCCTCGGGGGTGTAGAGTCGCTCCACTTCGAGGTTGGAGACGGTCGCGAACCGGTCCTGTCGTTCGCCGAAGCGATCGAGTACGGGCGAGAGCGTCTCCTCGTCCCACCGCCCGCGCTCGGCTCTGATCCGCGAGAGGGTCTCGTCGTCGTACATACCGATATCTCTCGTGGATGTCCATTAACGATTGCGCTCGGGCCACGGTCGGACGACCACACGCCCTGCCCCGTTCGTCGTCCCTCCGTCGGACCTCTGCACGCTACCGGTCCGTCAGACGTCGGACCTGTTCGGAACCGTGAGGGATCTCCACAAGAGATATACCGCTGTATGCCATGGCCTCACATGAATAGCAATGGTGGATCGTCACTACCCCGAGTGGTGCTGTGAGGAGTGTGGGAAACCCCTCCGCATCGAGCCCTGCCTGAACTGCCAACAGAAAGCCGACCGGCGCTCGAAGAGCGCGCTCGCCTGAGCGTCTTCGGGACGGACGGCCCCTCTCCGGTAGCCTCCTCTCACTGAAGCCTTCGTGTCGTCTCGACCAGCGGGTGGCGTGCGTAGTCCACGACGTTGATGTCCGAGAGCGAGTCGAGGCCCTCCTCGCGGGCCGTCCGCTCCATGCCGAGTTCGATCTCGTCGGTGACGAGGATCACGTAGGCGTCCATCTCCTCGATCCCGATCCGGTCGGCGGCGAGCACGCGGTGGTGGCCGTCGGCCAGCAACAGCCGTCCGCGGACGTCGATGACGACCAGTGGCTCCGCGAGTCCGCGTTCGAGTTCGTACTTCCTGCCCTCCAGTTCGTCGGCGTAGACCTTCCCCTGGGTCGGCGTCAGCTCGCCGATCCGGACCTCCCTGCGCTCTTCGTCCAGTGAGATACCGTGGATGCTCTCGAGGGTCTGAACGAGCTTTTCGACCTTCTCCGGGGTCGCCCGTTCGATCTGGCTCCTGATCACGTCCGTGTTCGAGATGATCCCCACGAGGTTGCCGGCGTCGTCGACCACCGGGAGCTTCTGGATGCCCGAGCGGAGGATCACCCGGGCGGCGTCGGTCACCTTCATCTGCGGGTGTGCGACGACGAGATCGGTCGTCATCACCTTGAACAGCGGTTCGTCGTCCGGTGCGAGGAGCAGGTCGCGCGCGCTGATGAACCCCTCGACCCGCCGGCCGTCACAGACCGGAAAGCCGCTGTGTTCGTCGCTCTCCGCGATCCGTCTGCTCACCTCGCCGACCGTTGCGTCCGGCGAGACGGTCGCGACGTCCCGGGTCATGTACTCGTGAACCCGAAGCCTCTGGTCTCCCCCGCCTACGTTCATACTCCACGGTCGTGGCGGGCCATCTAAAACCTCTCGCCGGTGCTCGGGACGTTCCCCGGGGGCTCCGACCGCGGCCACCGCCGGCTCGAACGCGTGCGGTGGTCCTCGATCGTCTCGAAGAAGCGCTCGGCGACCGCCTCCCGCACCAGTTCGACCAGCCGCTCGTCCTCGCCCGCGCCGTCGCCGAGGATCCCGACCGGAAGCTGTCCGCCGGCCATCTGGGCGTGTCCGCCCGCGCTCCCGATCTGACCGAACGCCTCCCGGACCGCCTCCCCGACGTCGACCGCCGTCCCTCGGGCGCGCGCCGAGAGGTAGACCGTCTCGCGCTCGATCCCGAAGGTGAGCGTGACCGAGAGGTCCTCCCGGTTCAGCAGGAGGTCCGCAGACTGTGCGAGCGAGTCGCGGTCCTTGAGCGCGCCCACACAGCTCACCCCGACCCCGTCCCGGACCGTGAGGTCGCGGATCGCCCGCGCGAACGTCTCGACGGTCTCGCCGGTCATCGTCGGCTGCTCGAGTCGGTCGAGGACGCCCTCGTCGGCGAGGCCGACGAGCACGGAGGCGGCGTCGAAGTCGAGCTCCGCGGTGCCGCGGGTGAACCCGTTCGTGTCGGTCTGGATGCCGAAGAGCAGCGCCGTCGCGAGCACCTCGTCCGGCTCGACGCCGAGCTGGATGAAGTACTCGACGAGCATCGAACTCGTCGAGCCCGCGTCGCTCCTGACGTCGAAGTGTCGCGCGTCGACCGGCCCGTGGGTGGAGTGGTGGTCGATCACGATCTCGACGGGCGTCTCCTCGGGGAGCTGGTCGTTGATCCCGGGTGTCGAGTGGTCGACGAGCGCGATGGCGTCGAACTCCTCGCCGGTCGAGTCCGGACCGAGCGAGCGGAGATCGAGGTCGAGTAAGTTCACCAGCGCGCGGTTCTCCTGGTGGGTGATCTCCCCGTAGTAACACGTCACCGTGTCGACCCCGTAGGACCGCGCGAGCGCGGCGAGCGCGATCCCGGAAGCGATGGCGTCGGGGTCGGGGTTGTCGTGCATCACGACGCCGAGCGTCCCCTCGATCCCGAGGAGGACGCGACGGAGCTCCTGTGCCCTGAGCGCCGGTTCGCAGGCGACGATGTCGAAGACGTACTCCCAGAGCGCCTCGCTGTGGTCGATCAGTCGGTTCGCACGCTGGGAGAGCCGCTCTCGGTCCCGGTCGCCGAGCGACCCGGTCGCGTAGACGACGATCGGGACCTCAGGAAAGGCCTCTCGGGCCGCCTCGATCATGGCGATCGTGCGCTCGACGTCGGTCGTCCCGGTCGCGATCCCGACCGGCTCCTCGACCTTCGCGAGCACCGCGGGGTCGGTCGGATCGCCGGTGCTCACGCTCACGTCTTTCGCCGAGCCGAACGCCTCGACCTCGTCCGGGTCCTCGATCACGATGTGGACGTGCTCGTCCGACTGGGCTCCGATCACACGGCCGACGTAGTCGACACCGAGCAACAGCCACGTCATGGATCGGGGTATCCGCCCAGGGCGGTAAAACCTACCGCCCGGGTCTCAGAAGAGGGTGCCGGCGGCGGCCTGTGCCGCCTCGATGACGAGGAAGAAGCCGGGCAGGAGCAACACCGTGAACACCGCACAGGCGACGATCGCGCCGTAGAGGCCGAGCGGCTGGTCCGGCAGCGTGAGGTCGTCGTCGGCCGGCTCCTCTATCCAGATCGCCCGCACCAGTCGCGAGTAGTAGTACAGCGAGATCGCGCTCGCGATCACACCGACCGCGGCGAGCCACCAGTAGCCCGCCAGTACCGCACCCCAGAACAGCGCGAGCTTCGAGGTGAAGCCGCCGCCGATCGGGAGGCCCGCGAGGCTGAACATGAAGATCGCCACCGCGACCGAGAGCACCGGCGCACGCTTCGCGAGGCCGTTGAAGTCCTCGTAGGTGCGGCCGACGCCCCAGTGTTCGGCGAGCGCGACGAAGAGGAACGCCCCGGTGTTCATGAAGCCGTAGACGAACAGGTGTGCCATCGCCGCCGCGAGCACGAAGTCGTTGTACGGACCCGGGTTGCTGAGCGCGGCGAGGCCGATCATCGCGTAGCCGGCGTGACCGACCGAGGAGTACGCGAGCATCCGCTTGATGTTCTCCTGGACCGCGGCCGCGAAGTTACCGAGCAGCATCGTGATCACGGCGATGATCTGGAACGCGAGCACCCAGTCGACGCCCAGGGCGAGGACGACGTCCACCGGGAACCCCTCGACGAACACCCGGAAGGCGACGACGAAACCCGCGGCCTTCGAGGCCGAGGAGATGAACGCGCTGACGGGCGCGGGCGCGCCCTCGTACGCCTCCGGCGCCCAGAAGTGGAACGGGACGGAGGCGGTCTTGTAGGCGACCCCGCCGACGATCATCAGGATGCCGACGCCGAGGATGCCGACGTTCTCGACCTCACCCACCTGCTCGGCGACGAGGCCGAGCTGGAGCGCGCCGGTCGAGACGTAGACGAGGCTGATCCCGTAGACGAAGATCGCAGAGGAGAGCGCGCCGATCAGGAAGTACTTCATCCCGGCCTCGACGCTCCCCTTGTTCCGTTTCAAGAACGCGACCAGCGCGTACGAGGAGAGGCTCGCGAGTTCGAGGCTGACGAACACGGTCGCGAGGCTGTTCGAGTGCGCCATCAGCACCATGCCGGTCGCCGCGAGCACGATCAGCGAGTAGAACTCGCCTTTGTGCGGCAGGCCCTTCAGGTAGTCGTAGCTCGCGATGATCACGAGCGAGGTGACGCTCGTGATGATGAGCGTGAAGAAGAGGCTCATCCCGTCGACGACGAGCTGGCCCTGCAGGAGCGAGAGCGGCTCCTCGGCGCCGACGCCGCTGAAGAGGTACTCCGCGGCCACGCCGAACGCCGCGAGCGTCCCGACGACCGAGATGCCCGCGATCAGCGCGTTGTTGTCCCCCTGTGGGTCGATCGCGTCGGCGAGGAAGACGACGAGCGCGGTCGCGACGAGGATCAGCGCGGGTCCGAGCGCGATCCAGGTCGAGGCGGCGGTCACGCTCATCACGCATCACCTCCCAGTTCGACGATCGGGTCGACGGCGTCCTGTATCATGGTGAAGAAGATGTCGGGATCGACTCCCAGCACGATGATCGAGAGCAGCAGGACGAACAGCGGCAGCACGTCGTGCAGCGGTGCCCTGCCGATCTCGTAGTCGGTCTCGAGTCTGAACTCGCCGAACAGCGTCCGCTGCATCGCGAAGAGCAGGTAGCCCGCGACGATCACGATGCCGAACATCGCGATTGAGGTGAACCACGGCGCGCTCGGGAGCACGGTCGAGCTGAACGCGCCGTAGAAGATCATGAACTCGGCGGCGAAGCCGGCCATCAGCGGCAGGCCCATGTAGCCGAACGCGCCGGCGATGAGGATCCCCACGGCGTAGGGCATCCTGTCGGCGAGCCCGGACATGTCGCTCACCATCCGGGTGTGCGTCTCGTTGTAGATGACGCCGACGGCCATGAACATCAGCCCGGAGATCAGCCCGTGAG
>SKWB01000157.1 GCA_007129135.1 Halococcaceae archaeon
CCAGGGAGCCGTAGCCGAGACCGACGACGCGGCCGACGAGGCCCCGCCGACCGAGATCGAGGAGGGGCCCGTCTCGGTGAGCGCCCGCGTCGAGGTAGTCTACGCGATCGAGTGACGGGCGTCCGGAGGTGCGAGACGCCCGTTACGCGAGCGTCTCGATGTCGTCAGATCTCGACCGAGATCTGACTGCTAGAGACGCTGGCTATGCGAGCGTCTCGATGTTCGCGACGATCGCCTCGGCGAACTCGCTCGTCGCGACCTTCTCCCCGCCGTCGATCTGGCGGTGCAGGTCGTACGTGACCGTCTTCTCCGATATCGTCGCCTCCACGGCCTCACGCACCAGCGAGGCGGCTTCCTCCCAGCCGAGGTACTCGAGCATGATCCGTCCGGAGAGGATCATCGCCGTCGGGTTCACCTTGTCCTGGCCGGCGTACTTCGGGGCGCTGCCGTGGACGGGTTCGGCCAGACAGCGAAGATCGCCGAAGTTCGCCCCGGGGGCGATGCCGAGGCCACCGATCTGCGCGCCACAGGCGTCGGAGATGTAGTCGCCGTTTAAGTTCATCGTCGCGAGCACGTCGTACTCGTCCGTTCTGGTGAGCACCTGCTGGAGCATGTTGTCCGCGATGCGGTCGTTCACCACCACGCTCCCCTCGGGTGCGTCGCCGTCGCGTTCCTCCCAGAGGGTGTCCTCGGTGATCACCTCGTCTCCGTACTCCTCTTCGGCGACCTCGTAGCCCCAGTCCCGGAACGCACCCTCGGTGAACTTCATGATGTTGCCCTTGTGGATGAGGGTGACCGACTCGCGGTCGTGCTCCAAGGCGTAGTCGATGGCACGGCGGACCAATCGCTTCGAGCCGTACTCGGTGATCGGCTTGACGCCGATACCCACCGGGCCGTCGTGGATGACGTCGCGAGCGCCCATCTCCTCTTCGACGAAGCGTTTGAGCTTCTCGACCTCGTCGGTGCCGGCTTCGAACTCGATGCCGGCGTAGACGTCCTCGGTGTTCTCGCGGAAGGTGACCATGTCCATCTGCCCGGGGTTCTTCACCGGAGAGGGGACACCGTCGATGTGGTAGGTGGGTCGGACGTTGGCGTAGAGGTCGAGTTTCTTACGCAGGGCGACGTTGAGGCTTCGGAAGCCGGCGCCGACGGGGGTGGTGAGCGGGCCCTTGATCGCGACGCGGTAGTCGCGGATCGCGGAGACGGTCTCCTCGGGGAGGTGGACCTCCTCGCCGTAGCGCTCTCTGGCGTGTTCGCCGGCGTAGACGCGCATCCAGGAGATGTCGTTGCCGGTGGCGTTGGCGGCCGCCTCCAGGACCGTTTGGGCTGCGGGGGCGACGTCGACGCCGATGCCGTCGCCGTAGATGATGGGGATGACGGGCGTCTCGGGGACCGAGAGCCCCTCGCCCTCCGCCGTGATCGCCTCACCCTCGTCGGGAACCTCGATCTGCTCGTAGCTCATCTCGTTCTGAGGGTCGTCCATGCCGGCCATAAGGGCTCTCATTTCGTATTCGTCGGCAATCGACGCCGTCCGGGTACCTGCGGTCGGTCCCGGGGAGCGAGTCGCCGCTTCGCATACCGTTATGCTCCCCGCGGGGACAGAGCGGGTATGCAGGTGATCGTCCACGGCGGTGCCGGCGGCGTCCCCGAGGAACCGGAGCCGAGACAGGCGGTCCTCGACGAGGCCGCGTCGGTGGGTGGAGCTCGTGACGACCCGGTCGACGCCGTCTGTGAGGCCGTCGCCGTGCTCGAGTCCTCGCCCCGGTTCAACGCGGGTACGGGAGGGGCGGTCCAGAGCGACGGGGTCGTCCGGACGGACGCGGGGATCATGACCGACGAGCGCTCGGCGGGTGCTGCCTGCTCGATGGCGGGCGTCGAGAACGCCGTCGCCGTCGCCCGGGCGGTGATGGAGGAGACACCACACGTCCTGCTCGCGGGCGAGCGTGCGGTCGCGTTCGCCGCCGACTACGGCGTCGAAACCGGCGTCGACTGTCTGACCGAGGAGACGAGAGCCCGCTGGGAGGAGCTCGACCCACCGGGGGGCGGGCCGAGAGAGCAGCTCGCGTGGGTGGCCGATCGGTTCGGCGGGACGACCGCGGACCCGAAATCGGACCACGACACGGTCGGTGCGGTCGCGAGCGACGGCGAGCGCGTCGCCGCGGCCACCTCGACGGGCGGCCGGTGGCTGGCGCTCGCGGGCAGGGTCGGCGACGTCCCGCAGATCGGCTCGGGCTTCTACGCGACGCCCGCGGGCGGGGCGAGCGCGACCGGCGCGGGCGAGGACATCGCTCGCGTGACGCTCTCTCGGCTCGCGGTCGACCGGCTAGAGGGGGGCGAGACACCCGAAGAGGCGGCCGAGAACGCGATCGAGGAGTTCGAGTCGCTCACCGGCTCCACCGCCGGGATCATCGTCTGCGACGGCGAGGAGGTCGGCAGCGCCTACAACAGCGACGGGATGCAGGTAGCGAGCGCGGGTCAGTAGCCAGGGAGCCCTCTGGGGGCGAGACGCAACGACTTTGGATCGGTCGTTAGTATGGAACCCATGAGCGACGTGGACCTCGACGGCGAACAGTACGAGAGACACCGGGAGGCGGGCGAGATACTCGCGAAGGTCCGCGAGGAGACCGCGGCACGCGTCGAGGTGGGCACGAGCCACCTCGCCGTCGCCGAGTACGCGGAGGACCGGATCAGGGAGCTGGGTGGCAAGCCGGCGTTTCCCGTCAACATCTCGATCGACGAGGAGGCCGCCCACGCCACGCCCGCACCCGACGACGAGAGCACGTTCGGCGAGGAGATGATCAACCTCGACATCGGGGTCCACATCGACGGCTGGCTCGCGGACACCGCGATCACGGTCGACCTCTCGGGTAACGACGACC
>SKWB01000204.1 GCA_007129135.1 Halococcaceae archaeon
CGGGCGCGTTCGATGTCGTCCTGGAGGCGGTCGTCCGCGGAGGCGAACAGGCGGTGGGCGAGGTAGAGGGCGGCAAGCGAGAGCGCGAACACGAGGGCGTTCAGCGACATTCGCCGGACGGGACGGGATGTGGGATTTAACCGTTTCGCTAACGCCGAGCACCCCCGGTGGGTCACCCGTCGCTCAGCCCCGGCGCTCGATCTCCTCGCTCATCGAGGAAAAGCCCATCCGCTCGAACTCCCGAAGGTCCTCGAGATGGCGTCCGCGGAGGCGCTCGCGGGCGGACGGGTCCTCCGCGATCTCCCGGACACGGGCGAGGAGGCTGTCGGCCGCGAGCAGGTCCGGGACGCTGACGTAGAGCGCGCCCCGATCCAGGAGCGCGCTCGCCTCCCGGGCGGTCGGCGCGCGCAGGATCACGTCGGCGTCGACGTCGAGCGAGAGGACGCGCTCGGAGATACGGGGCTGGCTGGTCGTCGAGACGACGAGGGACGCCTCCTGGACCCGGGCTTTCTCCCAGGTGTACTCGTTCATCGCGTCGCCGAAGACGAAGTTCCGGCAGTTTCGCTGGAGCGGCGAGAGCATCGTCGGGTCGTTCTCTATCACGACGTACGGGATCGAACGCTCGTCGACGGTCTCGACGAGCCGTCGTGCCTGCCTGCCGTAGCCGACGATCACGACGTGGTCGACCAGCGAATCGTCGACCCGACTCCGCTCGTCGGTCTTCACGTGGGGGGACTGGAAGCCGGCCCGGGTGAGCAGCCGGTGGATCCGGTCGTCGTTCCTGCGGGTGTAGGAGGCGGTGACCATCGTGACGGCCGCGGCGAGGATCACCGCCTGAAACAGCTCCGGCACCATCAGGCCGAGGATGAACGCCTCGATCGCGATGATGAGCGCGAACTCGCTGACCTGATCGAGGCTCACGCTCGTGAGCGTCGCCGTCCGGCTCTCGTAGCCCTCCCAGAGGATCGTCGCGAGGGTTATCGCCGGTTTCACCAGCGCGGTGATCACGATCAAGAGCCCGGCGGTGACGAGCACCGTGAGGTCGGGCGTCTCTATCAGCACGAGCGCGCCGATCGTGACGAAGAAGACCGCGACGAAGAAGTCCTTGATCGACTCGATCCCGTTGAGCATCCCGAGGTTCCGGGTGAAATCGCGCTCGATCGCGAGCCCCGCGGCGAACGCCCCGACGACGATCGAGACGCCGGCGAGCTCCGCGGCGGCGAGGAACGCGATCAGGATCGAGATCGACCCGATCATCAGCAGCTCCTGTGAGCCGTCGGCGAGCCTGGAGACCGGCGTGAAGAGGTGGGCGTTGATGACGTAGGCGACGGCCAGGAAGATCACGCCGTAGCCCAGCCCAGAGCTGATCGCGTCGGCGGTGAAGGCGTCGGCGCTCAACATGAGCACGAGGACGATCGCGACGAGGTCCTGGACGAAGTGGATCGACTGTGCGAGCCGGCCGTGGACGAGGTTCTCCCTGATCTCCTCCTGGAGCAGTCCGGCGCCGACGATGGTCGAACTCAGCGCGGCCGCGATCGAGAGGTAGAGCGCGTTGAGTTCGTCGTAGCCGAGCGCGATACCGACGCCGAAGCCGAGCGCACCGACGACGAGCAGCTGTATCCCGGCGACGACCTCCGCCTCCCGCGCCAGCGTCACGACCGAGCGCAGGTCGAGTTTGACCCCGAAGACGAAGACGAGGAAGGCGATCCCCCACTGTGCGAGTTCGAGCAGCAGCGCCGGCTCGATGAACGGACCGGTCAACAGGCCCGCGAGCAGGAGAAACGGCACCGTCGGGAGCGAGAAGTGGTTCGCGACGAGCAACAGCGCGCCCGCGGCGATGAAGATCAGCGCGAGCGCGGTGAGGAGCTCGCTCATCGCGACTCACCCCCGTCCGGTTCCGTCGGGACGAACCCGGGTCGCTCGACCGCGTCGGCACCGACCTCGTCGTAGCGGCGGATCCGCTCGACGTCCTCTGCGACGGTCTCCACGAACGCCTCCCGATCCTCGAGGTAGCTTTGGATGTACTCGCTCATCCGCTCGGCGGTGAGGTGGGTGCTCATCAGGACGTAGTGCGCCCCGAGGTCGTAGAGCTCGCGGGCGTCGGCGATCCAGTTCGCCTCGACGAAGACGGTGGCGTCGTCGGACACCTCCGAGAGCAGCGCCTTGTTCACCTCCGGCTGCACCGACGAGGAGAGGACGAACGCGGCCCGCTTCAGGCCGGCTTCCTTCCTGATCTCGGTGTGTCGGAAGTCGCCGTAGATCGCGTCGTAGCCCTCGGCGTCGAGCTCCTCGACGTGGGCGGTCTTCCGGTCGATGACGACCACCTCCCCGAACGTCTCCTCGAGCAAGGGAAGCGCGTTCCTCGTGATCTCGTCGTAGCCGATCGCGACCGCGTGATCGCGGTACTCGGGGAGGTCGACGTCGCGTTTTCCCTCCCCCTCGAACCGGCCGAACCAGGGGGCGACCCGCTCGTATATCTCGTGGTTGTAGTCGATGATGTAGACGGAGACGCTCATCGTGAGCAGCGCCATCAGGCTCAGGTAGCCGAGGATCTCGTTGCCGACGAACCCCTGGGCGACGGCGATCCCGCCGACGACCAGCGAGAACTCGCTGACCTGGATCATGTTGATCGAGCCGATGAACGACGTCTCGACCGAGAAGCTCTCGCGATCTATCAGGTAGAACATGATCCAGAAGTTGCCGACCATCAGGACCACGGAGGCGACCACGGCCTCGACCCAGTAGGCGAGCAAGTCGTCGGCGGCGAGGCGAAGCCCGATCGAGGCGAAGAAGACGAGGATGAAGAAGTCGGTGACGGGGCTGATCCGCTCCTCTAACTCCTTGCTGTAGGGCAG
>SKWB01000385.1 GCA_007129135.1 Halococcaceae archaeon
GGCTTCGCCCCGCTCGGCGAGGTCCTGGACGATGTCGAGACAGGTGTCGAAGTTGCCGTCGACCGCGAGGATGCGCGCGCCGTGGAGGCTCGCCTGGGCGACCTTTCCGGCGGCGACCTTCCCCGCGGGGAGCAGTACGAGCGTCTCCATCCCGGCGCGGGCACCGTAGGCCGCGAGCGCCGCGCTCGTGTTCCCGGTCGAGGCACACGCGAGGCGGTCGACGCCGAGTTCGCGAGCGACCGCGACCCCGACGGTCATCCCCCGGTCCTTGAAGCTGCCCGTCGGGTTCATCCCCTCGTGTTTGACCCGGAGGTCGGCGACGCCGACCGACTCACGCAGTCGGGGGACGTGGTGCAGCGGGGTGTCGCCCTCGGGCAACGAGACGCCCTCCGGGAGCGGGAGCGCGTCGGCGTAGCGCCAGACGCCACGACCGGAGAAGGCGTCGAAGCCCGGTGGGTCGGCGTAGCGCACCTCGAGGAGGTGGCCCGGATCGCTCTTGTATCGCACCTCCTCCAACGGGGCGTACTGCTCGCCGGTCTCGATACACTCCAGCCAGACGCCCTCGTCGGCGACCGCGGGCTCCTCCTGAATCGGTGCGGAAAGCTCCATGCTCATCACCCGGTCCTGGGGCGTACAGGGGCAAAAAGGGGCCGAAGCCTACTCGCTCTCGCCGAACTCGTCGATCTTCCCGTGGACCGTCTCGGCCCACTCGTCGATCGCCTCGTGCATCCGGGCTTTCGCCTCGGGGAGCGGGACCGCGCTGTACTGGTAGACGTAGCCACCGGGGTCGAGCAGGCGACGCTGGCGCTCGATCAGTCCCTTCTCGAGCAGCGTCGAGAGCGCGCGGTTGACCGTGCTCCGATCACGCGCCAAGTCCTCGGCGAGTTCGGCGACGGTGCTCCCGGGCACGTCGTGGAGGACGAGGTAGGCCCGGCACTCGTGGTGCTGGATCCCGAAGACGCACTCCATCACGCGCGCGAACTCGGGTTCGTCGGCGAGCATCAGCGCCTCCATCCGCTCCTCTCGCGTCACGACCCTCTCCCCCCTCGTTTCGCGAGGCGATACCGCTCGAGACAGGTCCGCATCCCCTCTCGGTTCTCGTAGGTCATGAGCTTCATCGGCGTGTCACAGTAGTACGTGCTCTCTCGCTTCCGGATCGAGAGCTC
This sequence comes from Halococcaceae archaeon, assembly GCA_007129135.1. Classification (GTDB taxonomy): domain Archaea; phylum Halobacteriota; class Halobacteria; order Halobacteriales; family Halalkalicoccaceae; genus Natronorarus. The sequence goes on from SKWB01000385.1 coordinate 1,167, forward strand.
CATCGTGCGTCCGAGCAGTTCGACCTCGATGATCACCCGGCGACCGGCGTCGAGGTCCGAGAGGATCTCGGAGGACGTGCGCTCGGACCTGCCGATTCGGACGATCTCGGACATCTGTTCGAACCGACGTCGCGGCGTCTAATCAGCGTTGTCCTGCGGCTCACCTACATATGGCTATCGGTATCATGCACCACGACCGCCCGACCGGGACAGGGGTATCTCGCGAGCGAGCCTCCTGATAGGTGTACATGAGTACTAACACTCGAACCGAAGCGGAGACGACGCTCGACTCGACGCCGACGCTCCCGGCGTGGCAGGCCGGCGTCGCAGGGGGGCTGGTCGGATCGCTCGCCTTCGGCGCGATGATGGCGATGATGAGCCCGATGATGCTCACGGAGATGATCCCGGGGATGTACGGTCTGGAGGGCGGGCTCGCGGGCTGGATCGTCCACATGTCCCACGGCGCGGTGATCGGCGTCGCCTTCGCCGCGCTCGCGTCGGCCGGACCGCTCCGCGAGTACACCGGGACGACCGGCGGCGCGGCGGTCGCCGGCCTCGTCTACGGGATCGCCGTCTGGGCGTCGCTCGCGGTGATCGTGATGCCGATCTGGCTGGGCATGCCAGAGATGGTGCCGAACCTCGACACCGGCAGTCTCGTCGGCCACTCGCTCTACGGCGTCATCCTCGGCATCGTCTACGGGGCGCTGGCTCGGTAGAGGCGACCGGCCGCCCTCGATCCTCGCCTGTTCGGCGCTATCTCACCAGCGAGCGAAGACGGTCACCCCAGGATCATACTGACTGTTGTCCGTCCGTCCGTCCCGTTCGGATCAGTGTCCGCTTCTCGATCCCACCGGTACCCAGGTACAGCGGTCCGAATCAGGCCGCGTCGAGCAGCCAGACGAGGAGCGCCTTCTGTGCGTGGAGCCGGTTCTCGGCCTGTTCCCAGACGACCGAGCGCTCGCCCTCGATCACGTCGTTCGTGATCTCCTCGCCCCGATGGGCGGGCAGACAGTGCATGACGATCGGGTCTCCCGCGAGGGTGACCAGCTCTTCGTTCACCTGGAAGCCCGAGAAGGCGTCCTCCCTGAGGTCGCGCTCGTCCTCCTGACCCATGCTGATCCAGACGTCGGTGTAGAGCACGTCCGCGCCCTCCGCCGCAGCCTCGGGGTCGGTCGTGACCGTCGGCGGCTCCCCGATCTCCGCCGCCCGTTCGACGACCGCCTCGTCGATCCCGTAGCCATCGGGCGTCGCGATAGTGCAGTCGATGCCGCAGAGCGCACAGCCGAGGGCGAACGACTGGGCGACGTTGTTCCCGTCGCCGATCCAGGCGACCGAGACCTCCGTTCCGACCGACTCCCGGATCGTCAGCAGGTCCGCGAGCGTCTGACACGGGTGGGCGTCGTCGGTCAGCCCGTTGACCACCGGCACGGTGGAGTGCCGGGCGAGTTCGACGGCGTTGCCGTGTTTGAACACCCGGGCCATCACGACGTCGACGTAGCGAGAGAGCGCCCGCGCGGTGTCGCGCAACGGCTCGCCCCGACCGAGGTGGATGTCGTCCTCGCCGAGGAAGACGGCGTGCCCTCCCAGTTGGGTCATCCCCGTCTCGAACGAGACCCGGGTGCGGGTACTCGGCTTCTGAAAGAGCATCCCGAGCGTCTTCCGTTCGAGGTCGGGATGCGCCTCGCCC
>SKWB01000329.1 GCA_007129135.1 Halococcaceae archaeon
CAATAGTGCGAGCGCGCTCATCGGCGGTACACCGCCATGTGCCCGCGCGTCTGGAGGAGCTCGGCATCGGCCACCTCGCCGAGCTCGCTCGCCAGCTCCTCGGCCTCGTTCTTGCCCCTGGCCGATCGGAGGAACTTCACCTTCACGAGGTCACGGTCGTCCAGCTGGTCGCGGAACTCGTCGACGACCGACTCTATCCCCCCCTTTCCTACCTGCACCGTCACGTCGAGGTCGTGTATCTCCCGCTGCAGATCCGGGTCACTCATGGTCTCTCTCGGTCGTACGGAGCCGACCCAGTTGAACGTTTATATAGAGTCGCCGTAGGGGTAGCGTTTCTGCCCACCACACTGACAGGTGACGGTGAGGTGGCCGTCGCGGAGCCTGGTCCGCGCGGTCCGTCCCGGCCTGAGATACAGCCCACAGCGGTCACAGACCGACCGCTCGAACCGGCGCGGGAACCGCAGTCGGTTCCGTTCGGCGATCCGCTTCGCGAGCCGGACGTACTCGCGGGCGCGGTCGTCCTCGCCCTCCCTCGCCGCCTCGGCCGCGAGGTGATGCAGCCGCTCGATGCGCTCGGCCGCGATCGACATCTACTCCTCTAGGGCGTCCGCGATCCGCTCGAGCTGCGTCGAGAGCTCACCGACCTCGTCGCGGAGCTGTCTGAGTTCGCGGACGACCTGCTCGTTGCCGCCCTCGCCCGGTGGACCGCCCGGTCCCGCGCCGGGGGTCGGACCACCCATGCCGCCCATGCCGCCCGGTGCGCCCCCCATGCCGCCGGGACCGCCGCCGCCCATCATCCCGCTCATCATCTGCGCGAACGGGTTGCCGCCCATCCCGCCGGGGCCGCCGCCCATCATCTCCTCGGCCTCTTCTCCTGGGTGGGTCTCGCCCTCCTCGCGCTCGGCCGCCCGCTGTTCCCTGATCTCTTCGACGCGCTCTCGGAACGACTTCTCCTCCGGTTCGCCGCCCTCGCCCTCGTCGGGTTCCTCTGCCATACGCGGGCTTCGTCGGCCCGACTCAAAGGGCTTGCCTTGCTACCCGAACGCGCCGAGGCTCGACTGGAGGTCGCGCTCGCTCGACCCCTCCACCAGTTCGTGACCGACGAGGTCGCGCATGTCCACGGCGTACGTGGTCCCCCCGCGTTCGACGACGAGGACGCGTCCCTTCGTCCCACGGACGGTCCCCGAGACGAGCGTCTCGGGGATCGGCCGCTCGTCGATCGAGAGTCCGTAGTCGAAGGTCATCGCCTCGATCACGTCGAAGCCCGAGAGCAGCCCACGCCAGGCCTCCTCGTCGACCGTCCGGTGGAGTCCCCGGACCTTCCGGGGAACACGGACCCGATCGGGGAGCTCCGCCGCGATCTCCGCCTCGATCTCCCGGGCGATCCGCCCGTCCGGGACCGTGTGGACGTGTGCCCCCCTGTCCGCGCCCTGCTCCCGGAGCCGCACTTCGAGCCGCCAGCGCTTCGTGACCCCGACTTTGAACGTCTCGGGGGCGAACGCCGCGAGGTAGACCGCGTGTTCCTCGTGGCAGTCCATCACCGGTTTCAGACAGCTCCCGGTACAGCGCGCACAGACCCAGGTCCGGGTGTGGGACTCGCAGTACGGGCCGCGCTCTGCCGAACACGGGCGGTGCTCGCCGTCGACGACCGTCCCCGCACAGCGGCGGTCGCCGAGCGTGTACGAGAGCTCCCTCGCTCGGACGAGGGGTTCGCGCGCGACCGCTCCACCGTCGGCGACGAAGAGCGCCGGCTCACCGTCCCCGGCACCCGTGTCGTAGCCGACGATCTGCACGTTCGGGCTACGCGCCATGGACAAAAAGCGGTGGCGGTCGGACTTTTGTCTCTCGGGGCGAGAGGTCGTCTATGGCGCTCTCGAGTTCGCTCGACGCGGCGGTCGAGGACGACGAGGTTCGGTTCACCTACACGGTGTGCAACGACGGGGACGGGCCGGTAGAACTCTCGTTCCGGAGCGGGCAGTCGTTCGACGTCTGGGTCGAGGCCGACGGCGAAGAGCGCTGGCGCTACAGCGACGGGAAGCTGTTCACCCAGGCGCTCCGCTCGGAGACGCTCGAGCCCGGCGAGACGGTCCGTTACGGGACGACCTGGACGGACCCCTCCGCCGGCGAGTACGAGGCACGGGCGGTCCTCGCCTGTCCGGACCGGACGTGCGAGGCGACCACCGAGATATCGGTCGGGTAGCCTCCCTCTCCTGGTTAGCGTCAAGGCTTATCAGGACACTCGCCGTGAGTGGTTCACATGGTCGAGGGGGCGGGGTCGGGCTTCGACGTGCGACTCGGCGGCCGCGAGCTGATCGACCCACCTCCGTCGTTTAGAGAGCGGGCGAACGTGAACGACCCGGGGATCTACGAGCGCTTTTCGGAGGAGTGGCCGGAGTGCTGGGAGGAGGCGGCGGCGCTGCTCGACTGGGAGACGGAGTACGAGACGGTCCTCGACGACTCGAACGAGCCGTTCTACGAGTGGTTCACGGGTGGGGAGCTGAACGCCTCGTACAACTGCCTCGACAGACACCTCGAGGCCGGCAGGAAGACCCACGCAGCGCTCACGTGGGAGGGGAAGCTCCGGGAGAGGCGCACCTACACCTATCAGGAGCTCTACCGCGAGGTGAACGAGTTCGCCGCGGCGCTGGAAGAACTCGGCGTCGACGAGGACGACGTCGTCAGTATCTACCTCCCGATGGTCCCGGAGCTACCGATCGCGATGCTCGCGTGTGCGCGTATCGGCGCGCCACACTCGGTGGTGTTCGCGGGCTTCTCGGCGGACGCGCTGGCGACGCGGATGAACGCCGCCGAGAGCGAGTACCTGATCACCTGCGACGGCTACTACC
>SKWB01000091.1 GCA_007129135.1 Halococcaceae archaeon
TCCGCATCACCATGCTCCGCGTCCACACCGACGAGGGGGTGGTCGGCCTCGGGGAGACGTTCCCGCTCGCGGAGATGGAGTGTGCGGCGCTCCACGGCCCGATCGCCGATCACGTGCTGGGACGCGATCCGCGGGGGATCGAGGGTATCCGCGACGACCTCACGACCTACTTCAACTACTACGGACACGCCGGCGCGGAGTTCCGCGCGTTGAGCGCGCTCGACATCGCGCTCTGGGATATTAAGGGCAAACTCGCCGAGGAGCCGATCTACCAGCTGCTCGGCGGGAAGTCTCGCGAGGAGATCCCGACGTACAACACCTGTTACGACCGGGAGTACGACTTCATGGAGGAGCCGGAGGCGCTCGCGCTCTCGCTGCTCGAGGAGGGGATCACGTCGATGAAGATCTGGCCGTTCGACGGCTTCGCCCCGAAGACGCGGGGACAACGGATCTCGACCGAGGACCTGCAGGCCGGACTGGAGCCGATCGCACGCATCCGCGAGGCCGTCGGCGATCGGATGGAGATCGCCGTCGAGTTCCACGGCCTCTGGGCGCTGACGCCCGCGAAACGACTGGTCGACGCCGTCGAGGGGTACGACCCGATCTGGGTCGAGGACGTCATCAGGAAGGGGAACCCCGAAGCGTACAGACGCCTCGCCCGGGGGACGTCCGTCCCGCTCTGTATCAGCGAACGCCTCGTCGGCCCCTACGAGTTCGCGCAGGTCATCGAGACCGGCGCGGTCGACGTCGCCATGCTCGACCTCTGCTGGGCCGGTGGGATCTCCGCCGGGAAGGCCGTGGCGTCGATGGCCGAGGCCGCACACCTGCCCGTCGCGCCGCACAACTCGGGCGGACCGGTGCTCCACGCCGCGAACGCACACCTCTCGGCGACGATACCGAACCTCTACGTGATGGAGGCGATCCGCGACCGCTACGACGGCTGGCACCGGAACCTCGTCACGACACCGCTCTCGGCCACGGACGGGTATCTCCCGATCCCGGACGGCCCCGGACTCGGCACCGGCCTCGAGCCGTCGCTGCTCGACCACCCCGACGTAACCGTGAGGAGGACGGCGCTCTGACCGGGAGAACGCCGGGAGGCGCGTTCAACGATCCTGAACACAGCGTCCTCGACGGAAGCGGCGCACTGGGCGTATCTCGGGCGCTGAACGGTCGTTCGTGTACACGACCGTTCCCGTTCTCACGAACCGGGTCAGGATGGCCGAACGCCGGTTTACAGCCATACTGGTGTAAGTGGGCAGGTCGTCCTCTCACGTGGGTGAACCGGTCGAGGGTGAGAGGGAGGGAGAACAGCTGTTCGGTAATGCTGAACCCTCTCTCACGCTCGCTCGAACGTCGCGATCAGTAGGCGGCGGTGATCCGCGAGCGCTGGTCGCGGGTCAGCGAGAGCTCCGTGGCGGCGAGGTTCTCGCGGAGTTGTGCCGGCGTTCTGGCGCCGACGATCGGGACGCAGGTGAACCGGTCGTGGTCCATCAACCACCGGAGCGAGACCTGTGCGGGCGTCGCACCGACCTCCTCGGCGACCGACTCGACGGCCTCGAGCGCCCGCCACTGGTCGTCGTCGAACCGGTCGTCGGTCCAGTCGTTGAGCGCCCCGCGCGAGCCGTCCGGGCGCCCGCCTCGGGTGTACTTGCCCGTGAGGAACCCGCCCTCGAGCGGTTCGTACGGACACACCGCGAGGTCCCGGTCGGCGGCGACGTCGAGCATCCCGCGCGCGGAGTCGCGGTGTGCGGCGTTGAGCTTCGGCTGCGTGACGGTGTACGGCTCGAGGCCGTGCGCGTCGCTCGTCCAGAGCGCCTCCATCAGTTTCCACCCGGCACCGTTCCGTTCCCGGGTCGTACTGGCCCCGAGGTGGTTGACCAGTCCGTCGTGCACCAGGTCGTCGAGCGTCCCGAGGGTCTCCTCGATGGGCGTCTCGTCGTCGAACCGGTGGGTGTAGTAGAGGTCCACGTACTCCGTTCCGAGGCGATCGAGCGTGCCAGCGATCTCCGCCCGGATCGTCTTCCTCGAGAGGTTCCGGTCGAACCGGCTCTCGGCGGTGTAGTACACCTTGCTCGCGACGACGAACTCCTCGCGATCCCGCCCCTCGAGCCACTCGCCGACGTACCGCTCGCTCTCGCCGCCGCCGTAGTTGTTCGAGGTGTCGATGAAGTTGATCCCCGCCTCGTACGCGGCGTCGAGCAGGTCGTGTGCTTCCTCGCGCGACGTCTCCGTCACCCCACCGGACTCGTGTCCGAACCGCCACGTTCCGAGACAGAGCTCCGAGACCTTCGTTCCCGTCGAACCGAGCGGTACGTACTCCACGCGGTACGATACCAGCTCGGGTACTTAACGGTACCCACGGACCGGCGAGCGGCGCGAAACACGGTCCTTTGATGTGCGATGAACGAGAGGCGAGGGTATGACACCCCACGTCGTAATCAGCGACTCGAAGTCGACGACGGTCGATCACGACCTCCAGCGTGACGTACTGAGAGGCTACGAAGTCACGGCGAGTTCGGCGGTCACCCGGACCGAGGCGACCCTGCTCGCCGAACTGGGAGACGCGTCGGGGCTCATCGTCGACGCCGGTGTCCCCGTCACCGCCCGCGTCATCGAGGAGACGCCGTCACTGGAGGTGGTCGGTCGGGCCGGGATCGGCGTCGACAACGTCGACCTCGAGGCCGCGGCCGACCACGGCGTCACCGTCGTCCACAACCCCACCTACAGCATCGACGAGGTCGCGACACACGCCCTCGCGCTGCTGCTCGCGTGCGTCCGCAGGCTCCCGACCTACGACCGCCAGACCCGCGGCGGCGGCTGGGACTGGTCCGAGGGGAGCCCGA
>SKWB01000356.1 GCA_007129135.1 Halococcaceae archaeon
AACCCGGGAATCACGGCGTTCCCGCTCGCACCGATCGCGTGGTCGGCGTTCTCCGGGGGGTACTCCCGCGTGACCTCCTCGGTCGGTCCGACGGCGGCCACCTCGCCGTCGACGACCGCGACCGCAGCGTCCGGTTCGATCTCGAGGACGGCGTCGGATTCCGGCGGCCCGTCTTCGACCGTGCGCACGGGCCAGCCGTCTGCGGGTCCGACGACGACCTCGGCCGCGTCGTGGACCACGAGGTCGGGATCGGTCACGCGGCCACCTCCGTCGATCCCGTACGGCAATGTCCGGACCGGGATCCGGTGGCGGAACCCTTTTCGTCCACTCCGCTGACTCGCGGGTCATGGAGCGATACCTGGTGAACCCACCGGAGCTGAAGGACGCACGGGCGATCGGTTACAACCACGCGATCGTCACGAACGGCGAGTTCACCATGGCCGGCCAGGTCGCGATGGACGGAGACGGCGAGATCGTCGGCGACGACATCCGAACGCAGGCCGAGAAGGCCTACGAGAACGTCGGGATCCTGCTCTCGGCGGTCGCGAAGGGCTTTCCGGACGTGACGAAGGTGACGACCCACATCGTCGACCCCGCTACCCACTACTTCGACGGCTACAAGGAGGTCTACTGGGAGACGTTCTCCGAGCCCTACCCCTGTCACACGGTCCTCGGTCCCCACCGGCTCGCCCACGAGGAGTACCTCGTGGAGATCGAGGTCGAGGTCCCGTTCACCGACGAGGACGCCGCCGCGATCGAACCCGACGGCGAGACGGTCGTCCGTGTCCCCTGAGTCCGTCGGTTCACGAACGTTCACGACCCCTCACCTCGTCGCATCGGGACGTGAACGCCCGAGGCTTCGGCCTCCTCGATCGCCTCCTCGTAGCCGGCGTCGGCGTGACGGATCACGCCGGTTCCGGGGTCGGTCGTGAACACCGCGTGAGCCTTCTCCGCGGCGAGCTCGGATCCATCGAGCACGACGTGGTTGTTGGCGTGGAGCGAGTTGCCGATGCCGACGCCGCCGCCGTCGTGCACGCTCACGATGTCGGCGCCCGCCGCACAGTTGAGCAGGGCGTTCAGGATCGGCCAGTCGGCGACCGCGTCGGTGCCGTCGCGCATCGCCTCCGTCTCGCGGTGTGGGCTCGCGACCGACCCTGCGTCGAGGTGGTCGCGCGTGACGACGATCGGCGCCGCGATCTCGCCCTCTCCTACTAGCTCGTTGATCCGGAGCGCGAACCGTGCGCGCTCGGTCAGTCCCTCCTCGTCGACCTCGTAGCCGAGCCAGCAGACCCTCGCGGGTAATCCCTGGAACTGCACCTGCTCCCGGGCCATCTCGATCCACCTGACGAGCCGCTCCTTCTCCGGGAACAGCTCCACCACGGCCTCGTCGGTCCGGTGGATGTCCGCCGGATCCCCCGAGAGCGCGACCCAGCGGAATGGCCCGCGCCCGCGACAGAACCGCGGGCGGATGTAGGCGGGGACGAACCCGGGGAAGTCGAACGCCTCGTCCATCCCACGGTGCTCTCGCACCTGGCCCCGGACGTTGTTGCCGTACTCGAAGGTGATCGCACCCGCCTCCTGCAGGTCGAGCATCGCCCGGACGTGTCGCTCCATCGTGTCGAGGCTCTCCTCGCGGTAGCGTTCGGGGTCGTCCTCACGGAGCGCGTCGGCTTCCTCTACAGTATGCCCGCTCGGATAGTACCCCTCCAGTTCGTCGTGTGCGCTCGTCTGGTCGGTGAGGACGTCGGGGACGAACCCCCGTTCGAGGAACGCTTCGAGCAGCTCCGCCGCGTTGACGTGGACGCCGACGCTGTAGGGTTCGCCCGCATCGGCTGCCTCGTTCGCCCGATCGATCGCCTCGTCCACGTCGTCGGTCCGATCCTGGCAGTAGCCGGTCTCGATCCGGCGGTCGATGCGTTCTCCCTCTACCTCCGCGGCGATGCAGACCCCGCCGTTCATCGTCACTGCGAGCGGCTGTGCGCCGCCCATCCCGCCCAGCCCCGCGGTGGCGACCACCTTCCCCGCTAGATCCCCGGAAAACTCCTGCCGGGCGCACTCGGCGAGCGTCTCGTAGGTCCCCTGGACGATGCCCTGTGTCCCGATGTACGCCCACGAACCGGCGGTCATCTGGCCGTACATGATCTTGCCCTCGGCCTCGAGTTCGTGGAAGTGCTCCCAGCCGTCCCACTTCCCCACGAGATTCGAGTTCGCGATGAGGACCCTGGGTGCGCGCTCGTGGGTCCGGAACCGGCCAACGGGCTTCCCGCTCTGGACGAGCAGCGTCTCGTCGTCCCCGAGTTCCCGTAGCTCGTCACAGATCGCGTCGTAGGCGTCCCACGAGCGCGCCGCACGGCCCGTGCCCCCGTAGACGACCAGGTCCTCGGGTCTCTCGGCCACCTCGGGATCGAGGTTGTTGTTCAGCATCCGCAGGGCGGCCTCCTGACGCCAGCCCCGACACTCGATCTCGGTGCCGGTCGGGGCTCCACCGTATCGCCGCCACCGTTCGCTCGGCTCGCCGATTCCAGTCGATCGCTCCCGTCCTCGGTTCATAGGCAACCTCTGCCGGCCAGCACCATCAACACACACGACGAGCGTCTGACGAATGGTTAAATAGGCTGGGCGGTGACCTCTCGACGATGGGCAACAAGAACAAGACGATCTCGTTCCGCGTCAACGAGGACGCCTTCGAGACGCTGCGCGAGATCGCCGAAGAGCGCGACATCTCGCTGTCGGCGGTCTTCCGGAACTACGTCGACCTGCTCGTTGCCCACGACGGCCAGGTCCGGGTGGTCCCGGAGCACGAACTCGCGACCGAGAGCGACACCGAGTCGTTCCCGC
>SKWB01000254.1 GCA_007129135.1 Halococcaceae archaeon
CTCGCGCTCGGGCTCCGGGGGCCGGACTTCTGTACCGACGAGACCGCCCGCAGCGATCTGGAACTCGCGCGTGACCTCGGCGTCGTCTCGACGATCCACATGGGCGCCGCGTGCTGGCCCTCGTCGGTCTACGGCGGCGACTACCAGGGCTTCGGCTGCCTCCAGGACGTGCTCGGCCCGGACGTGAACGTCGCCCACGCGAACCACTTCTCCCAGGAGGACGTCGACCACGCCGTCGGCGAGGGCGTCTCCTTCTCCGCGACGCCGGAGGTCGAGATGCAGATGGGCCACGGAATCCCGGTGACGGGGAAGGTGCTCGCGGCCGGCGGGCGGCCGACGTGGGGGGTCGACGTCCCCTCGGACGTCAACGGCGACATGGTCACCCAGATGCGTATCGGCCTGCAGGTCCAGCGGATGTTCGAGAATCAAGCAGTACTAGAGGGCGGCGAGGAGGTCACCGAGGTGGGGCTCACCTGCCGGGACACCCTCGAGATGGCGACGATCGAGGGGGCGCGAGCGCTGGGTATGGACGACGAGATCGGCACGCTCACGCCCGGCAAGCGAGCGGATATCGTCCTGGTCCGAGCGGACGACTTCACCACCGCACCGAGTCACTCGCCGATCCAGACCGTCGTCTTCCAGTCCGACCCGTCGCACATCGAGTGGGTGCTGGTCGACGGCGAGCCGGTGAAACGCGACGGAGAGCTCGTAAACTCGAAAGTCGACGAGGAGTTCGATCGGTTCGTCGCCTCGGGCCGCCGGCTGGTCGACGAGGCGGGACTGGAGCCGTAGCGTGCGGATCGGACGCTACACCGAGCGGGGAAGCGGGGAGTCCTGGTGTGGGGTACGGATCGGGGAGACCGTGGTCAGTCTCCCGGGGGCCGGCGCTGGGGCCGGACTCGCGATTCCGGACGATACCGCCGAACTGTTCGGCGGCTGGAGGTGGCGACGCAAGGCCGAGATGGCCGTCGAGTACGCCGAGGAGACCGGAACCGGGCTCCACTCGCTCGACGATCTGGAACGGCTCGCGCCGGTCTCGAACCCGGAGAAGGTGGTCTGTGTCGGGCTCAACTACCGCGACCACGCGGAGGAGGGCGGCCATCCGATCCCCGACTCACCAGCACTCTTCTCGAAGTTCCCGACGGCAGTGACCGGTCCCGGGGCCACGATCGAGTGGGACCCCGATCTCACGGAGAAAGTCGACTACGAGGCGGAACTCGTCGCCGTGATCGGCCGCGAGGCGCGTCGCGTGAGCGAGGAGGAGGCCCTCGACTACGTCGCGGGTTTCACGATCGGCAACGACGTCTCCGCGCGCGACCTCCAGCACGGCGACGGCCAGTGGGTCCGCGGGAAGAGCCTCGACACGTTCGCCCCGATCGGTCCCGAGGTCGTGACGGCAGACGAGGTCTGCGATCCGGAGGACCTCGCGATCTGGGCCGAGTTGAACGGCGAGCGGCTGCAGGACTCCTCAACGAGCAACTTCATATTCGGTATCGACGAACTGGTGTCGTTCTGTAGCCACGCGTTCACGCTCACGCCCGGCGACCTGCTGTTCACCGGGACGCCGCCGGGCGTCGGCGTCTACCGCGAGCCGCCCGTGCTGCTCGGGGAGGGCGACGAGGTAACGGTCGGCGTCGAGGGTCTCGGCGAACTGACGAACACCTGTGCGTTCGACGACTGACGGTAGATCACAGCACGGTTTCGTCGTTCAGTCAGGCTCCTGGTATCGACGAGTCGAGCGACCGCCGAACCACGACCGATCTCATCGGCGGCCGGTGAGAACGTACCGAATAGAGGGAAGTCTGCCTCGGAGGCCGGTCACGTTCAGAAATCACGGATCCGTGTACGGTAGTAGACGTCCGATCCCCGGTCGATTGGCACTTGCTCACGACCGTGAGAGCGAACGTATGGCTCCGAGGGAAAGCCTTCTGAGCGGTTTCGTCGCATGTGTGGTCGCGACTGCCGTCGCCAGTGCGGTCGGCGGGAAGCGGCTCGGGATGCGAATCGGCTTTGTGACTGGGGCGGCGGTGGCCCTGAGCACGCGGGTGTTCACTCGCCGAGACACGGCGGAAACCGAACGCACAGACGAGGCGACAGCGGTGTGATCGGTCGAGGGTACGAACCGGACGGACGACGAAGTATCGGTCGTCGGCGCTGGGGTCGAGAGTCACTTTGAGTGAGAGAAACCCCGAGGCAAGCGGACCTGGTGGACTCAGGAGTGACCGACGTACGCTGTGTCTCTCACACGACGATGAGCGCATCCGGCCCCATGGAGTGATCGGTAATGATGCGTTCCACACGCTACGTGCGGGAACGACCGCCTCGGAGCTAACGAAGCGACTGTATAACGGAAGCGTCGTACCGACTGCTGCTACGCGTCGACGATCGCTCCTCGAGGATCACTGACCGATGCCGAACACCTCGCGCGGGTTCTCCAGCACGACCTGCCGGATCGCCGCCTCGTCGATCCCCAGCCGGTACAGCTCGAAGACCGCCCGCTTCAGCGCGAACGGGTCGGTCCGGAGCACGTTCGCGCAATCGGTGTCGACCATGATCCGCTCCGGCCCGTACCTCTCGATGGCGTCGGCGACGTCCCCGGCATCGACGCCGACCAGCCACGAGTGACCGATCGTGTAGCTGAGGTAGCAGTCGGTCTCCTCTATCAGGTAGGGGGTGTTGTTCGAGTCGGCGTGGGAGGCGACGATCCGCTCCTCGGGGAGGCCGGCGTCCCTGGCGGCCTGCACGTTCAGTTTCACCGCTTCGAGCGCAGGGTTCTCCCCGTCGAGCACCGGCTCCGCACCCAGCCCGGTGTTCTTCTCGTAGCCCGGGACGCCCAC